>CAMFKC010000007.1 GCA_945956975.1 uncultured Methylocystaceae bacterium
CGAGATTCATGAGCGTCTCGTGGGCTCGGAGATGTGTATAAGAGACAGGCATGTGCGCGGCCATGACCGCCCTGCCGGTGTTGGGCGTGCCAGTGGAATCCAAGGCGCTGTCGGGACAGGATTCCCTCCTCTCCATCGTGCAGATGCCCGGCGGCATTCCCGTGGGCACGCTGGCCATCGGCAAGCCCGGCGCGATCAACGCCGCCCTGCTCGCCGCCGCTGTGCTCGCGCTGAACGATCCCGCGCTCGCCGAACGGCTGGACGCCTTCCGCGCGAAGCAGACGGCCTCCGTCGCCGAACGTCCGTCCGACGATGCCTGACATTCTTCCTCCGGGCTCGACCATCGGCGTGCTGGGCGGCGGCCAGCTCGGCCGCATGATCGCGCTCGCCGCCGCCCCGCTCGGGCTGAAAACCCACATTTTCGCCCACCACGCCGATGAACCGGCCTGTCAGGTCGCTTCCGCGATGACGACGGGCGAATGGACCGATGAGGCCGCGCTGGCGCGCTTCGCCGACGCTGTCGATGTCGTGACCTACGAATTCGAGAACGTTCCCGCCGCCACCGCCGCATTTCTGGCGGCGCGCAAGCCCGTGCGGCCGGGTCCACTCGCGCTGGAAAAGACGCAGGACCGGCTGTTCGAGAAGGATTTCCTCAACGGCCTCGGCATTCCCACCGCCCCCTATGCGGCGGTCGAGAACGCCGGCGCGCTGGCCCGGCAGGTCGGCCAGATCGGCCGCCCCTCGATCCTCAAGACCCGTCGTTTCGGCTACGACGGCAAAGGCCAGTTCCTGCTGCGCGAGGGGTCCGACGTGGGCGCGGCCTTCCGCGCGCTCGGCGGCGCGCCCTGCATCCTCGAGGGCTTCGTGCCCTTCGAGCGCGAAGTGTCCGTGATCGGCGCCCGCGGCGTCGACGGGACATTCGCCGCCTTCGACGTCTGCGAGAACGAGCACGAGAATCACATCCTCAGCGTCACGCGCGCGCCCGCCCGCATGGCGCCGGAAACTGCGGCGCAGGCTTTCGAGATCTGCCACAAGATCCTGGATGCGCTCGATTATGTCGGCGTGATCGCGGTCGAGATGTTTCTGGTCGCCGAGACCGGCCCGGACGGCGTCCGGCGCGAAAAGGTCGTGGTCAACGAGATCGCGCCGCGCGTTCACAATTCCGGCCACTGGACCATCGAGGGGGCCGAAACCTCGCAATTCGAGCAGCATGTGCGCGCCATCTGCGGCTGGCCGCTGGGCTCCGCAAAAATTCGTGGCCAGGTCGAAATGCGCAATCTGATCGGCGACGAGGCCGACCGCTGGCGCGAGATCGCCGCGGAGCCCGGCGCGGCGCTGCACCTTTACGGCAAAGCCGAAGCCCGGCCCGGCCGGAAAATGGGGCATGTCACGCGGGTGATTTTGCCGGCCGCGCGATAGACATTCCCCCGTTATTCTGTTAATCGCCACGCCACTATCGCCATCGTTCTGATGGACGTGGGCGATTCCCTGTTTCCAAAATCATGGGCAGTGGCCGCAGAGGCCAGTCCCGCACAGGAGGTCCGGTGCAAGTTCTCGTTCGCGACAACAACGTCGACCAGGCGCTCAAGGCGCTCAAGAAGAAGATGCAGCGCGAAGGCATTTTCCGTGAAATGAAGCTGCGCGGCCACTACGAGAAGCCGTCCGAGAAGCGCGCCCGCGAGCAGGCCGAAGCCGTCCGCCGCGCTCGCAAGCTGGCCCGCAAGAAGATGCAGCGCGAAGGCCTCCTGCCTTCCAAGCCCAAGCCCGCCTTCGGCGCGCCCCGCGGCTGATCTTCCGGGTTCGAGAGTTCGAGACGGCGGTCGAGACGCTCGGCCGCCGTGTCTTTTTTGCATCAGTTTACGATTTCTTGACCGTTTTTTTCGACTTTGCCCGGATTGTCCCGAGGTCGCCCGAATGCGGGCAGATTGGGGACGGCATTCTGAAACGGTTGAAGCGCGAAGGGACCGTCATGGTCGCAGCAACTGATATGGCTCACTCCTCGGCGACGCGGCTGCGCCGCAGCCTCGCGGCGGTCGCGCTGGTCGGCCTCGGCGCCGCGCTCGCGGGTTGCGATACCGTCGGCGGCGGACGCGGCCTCTCCGGCTCGGCGCCCCAGATCGCGGAAGTCACGCCCGACGACCCCGCGGCCGCCTCGGCCAACATTGCCTCGCTGACCGAGGTCATCAACCGCAACCCCGGCAGCGCCGAAGCCTACCTGACGCGCGGCAACGCCTATGCCCGCAATGGCCGGATGGGAGAGGCGATCGCCGATTTCTCCCAGACCATCAAGATCGATCCCAACAACGCGACGGCCTACAACAACCGCGCCCTCGCGCAGCGCCAGCTCGGCCGCAACGACGCCGCGCTTGCGGATTTCAACCGCGCCATCGAGGTCAATCCCCGCTACGCCTCCGCCTATCTCGGGCGCGCCAACCTGCTGCGAGCGCAGGGCAATCTCGATCAGGCCATGAGCGATCTGGACCAGGCGATCCGCCTCAATCCGGAAGGCGCCCAGGCCTTCCATGCCCGTGGCCTGATCTACCAGAAGCGCGGCGAGCACCAGCGCGCGGTCACGGATTTCGACAACGCCATCGACCGCGACCCCTTCGCGGGCGCGCCCTACCAGGCGCGCGGCGAAAGCCTGATCGCGCTCGGCAAGTACGACAAGGCGATCGAGGACTTCAACGCCTCGCTCAACGTCGACAACCGCAACGCCAACGGTTGGGCCGGCCTCGGCATGGCCTACGAGAAGCAGGGCAACCGCGTGAAGGCGGCCGAATCCTATCAGCGCGCCCTCGTGATCGATCCCAACAATCCGGTCGCCCGCTCCGGTTCTAGCCGCATCCGGGTCTGAGCCGGACCGCGAGCTGATCTGGACCGCGAGCCTTCAGGCTCGCTGGAAAATTGCGAGCCTGAAGGCTCGCGGTCCTATTTCACCACCTGCGCAATCCAGGCGTTCGCCTTGGGCAAAATGTCCGGCAGGCCGAGCACGACGTGCCCGGCGCCCGGAATCTCGATAAATGTCTTCGGCGCCGAAATCGCCGCCATCAGTTTTCGCGCGTATCGGATGGGGATCGTGTGGTCCTCCAGCCCCGCCACGGCGAAGACCGGCGCGCGGACCTTCCTCGCCCATTCCTCTGCCGGGAATGGATCGCGGGACAGGAGCCTCACCGGAAACATCCAGTAGAGATCGGCGGCGACGTCCACGATCGACGAATAGGGCGAGTCCAGCACCACGCCCGCCACAGGCCGCTCCCCGGCGAGCCAGAGCGCCGGCCCCGTGCCGAGGGACTCCCCGACGACGACGATCTGGCCCGGCGTTGCGCCCGCAGCGATGGCATAATCGTAGGCCGCCAGCGTATCGGCGAGCAGGCCCTCCTGCGAGGGCGACCCCGTGGATCCGCCATAGCCGCGCCACTCGATCCCCAGCAGCCCCGCGCCGTCGTCCGTCATGCGCTGCAATCGCAGCGTGCGCTTTTCCAGCGTGCCGCCGTTGCCATGCAGGTAGATGAGGAACGGCTTGCCCGCCGACGGCGGAACGAACCAGCCCGTCAGCGTCTCGCCGTCGGCGGTCTTTACCGCCGTCTCCGTCGCGCGGGGAAAACCCGCCCGTTCAGGGCTCGTGCGCAGCGTCGAGACGCGGAATACGAGATCGCGCTGCTTGACCACCAGCCAGGCGACAGGCGCGGCGTAGGCAAGCGCGGCGAGGCCCGCCAGCACGACGGCGATCCGCGCGGCGAGGCGCATTTTCGGTCTTGTCTCTGAAATCGGCCTGTCCCTCCGTCGCCTGTTCTACGCAGGTGGACCGGCAATCGGATCGGTCGCGGGCATGAGCGGCGCGCGGAGCCCGTATTTCCCTGCCCGCAAACGCCGTTCTATGGTGCGGCTCGGGTTTCATGTATGAAGCCAACCCTTGGCTTCACACGTATAAGCACGCCAACAATTACTTGTCGCCGCCCCAGAGCGCCCAGGAGAAATGAGCCGATGCCGCAGGTGATAGGAATTCCCAAGGAAATTTTCCCCGGCGAAAAGCGCGTGGCCATATCGCCCGACGTCGCGCAGAAGCTGATCGGGCTCGGGTTTTTGGTTCAGGTCGAGAAGGGCGCCGGCGACGGCGCCGATATCTACGATGACGCCCTGACTGCCGCCGGCGCGAAGATCGTCGACAGCGCGGCCGACATCTGGTCGACCTCCGACATCGTCTTCAAGGTGCGCGTGCCTGCCGACGCCGAAGTCGGTGAGATGAAGGCGGGCCAGACCCTCATCTCCTTCATCTGGCCGGCGCAGAATCCGGAGCTGATGGAAAAGCTCAAGGCGAAGAACGTCACCGTTCTCGCCATGGACGCCGTGCCGCGTCTGCTCTCGCGCGCCCAGAAGATGGACGCGCTGACCTCGCAGGCGGGCGTCACCGGCTATCGCGCGGTGGTGGAAGCCGCCAACGCCTTCGGCCGCTATTTCGCGGGCCAGATCACGGCGGCCGGCAAGATCCCACCGGCGCAGGTCTTCATCGCGGGCGCGGGCGTCGCGGGCCTTGCCGCCATCGGCACGGCGGCGGGGCTCGGCGCCATCGTGCGCGCCAACGACACGCGCGCCGAAGTCGCCGATCAGGTGAAGTCGCTCGGCGGCGAATTCGTGAAGGTCGATTACGACGAGGAAGGTTCGGGCGGCGGCGGCTACGCCAAGGTCATGTCCGAAGGCTTCCAGGCCGCGCAGCGGGCGATGTACGCCAAGCAGGCGGTCGAGTCCGACATCATCATCACGACCGCGCTGATCCCCGGAAAGCCCGCGCCGAAGCTCATCACCGCCGACATGGTCGCCTCGATGAAGCCCGGCAGCGTGATCGTCGATCTCGCGGCGGAACAGGGCGGCAATTGCGAACTGACCGTGCCCGGCCAGGCCGTCGTGCGCCATGGCGTGACCATCATCGGCTACACCGACCTGCACAGCCGCCTCGCCAAGCAATCCTCCACGCTCTACGCGACCAACCTGCTGCGCCTGACGGAAGAACTCTGCAAGGCCAAGGACGGCCAGATCGTCGTCAACATGGACGACGATGCGATCCGCGGCTTCACCGTGGTGAAGGACGGCGAGATCACCTGGCCCGCGCCGCCGCTGAAACTGCCCGCGCCCCCGCCGCCCAAGCCTGCCGCCGCTGCGGCCGCCGCCGCGGCGCCTGCGCCTAAGAAGTCTTCGGGCCACGGCCACGGCGCGCCCAGCGAACCCATGGCCCTGAAGACGCTGCTGATGGCCTTCGGCGTCGGCGCGTTGCTCTTCCTGCTCGTCGGCGCCTATGCGCCGCCGGCCTTCCTCGGCCACTTCACCGTCTTCGTGCTGGCGATCTTTATCGGCTACATGGTCGTTTGGAACGTGACGCCTGCGCTGCACACGCCGCTGATGAGCGTCACCAACGCGATCTCCTCGATCATCGCGATCGGCGCGCTGCTGCAGATCTGGCCGCCCGGCTCGCCGGGCCGTCCGGACATCTGGATCCTCATCATCGCCTTCATCGGGCTCACGCTCACCACCATCAACATGTTCGGCGGCTTCGCTGTGACGCGCCGCATGCTGGCGATGTTCCAGAAGTAAGGAAACCGGACACATGTCTTCCAGCCTCGTCACGGTCTCCTACATCGGAGCCACCATCCTCTTCATCCTGTCGCTCGGCGGCCTCTCGAATCCCGAGACGGCCAAGCGCGGCAACTGGTACGGCATCATCGGCATGGCGATCGCGGTCCTCGCGACCGTCTTCGGCTGGCGCGTCGTCGGCGCCGGCGAGATCCCGATCGTCTACGGGGCCTCTGGCCTCGTCATCATCATCCTCGCGATGGTGATCGGCGGCGCGGTCGGCCTCTATGCGGCCAAGACCGTGCAGATGACGCAGATGCCCGAACTCGTGGCGATCATGCATTCGCTGGTCGGCTTCGCGGCCTGCGCCATCGGCTTCGCCAGCTATATCGACACCTCGACCGTCTTCGCGACGCATGCCGAGCATGTGATCCATCTCGTCGAGATCTATGTCGGCATATTGATCGGCGCGGTGACCTTCACCGGCTCGGTCGTCGCCTTCGGCAAGCTGTCCGGCCGCATAGACGGCAAGCCGCTGCTGCTGCCGGCGCGGCATTGGATCAACCTCGCCGGCCTGATCGTGGTGATCATTTTCGGCAAGTTCTTCCTCGGCGCCGAAACGATCGCGGGCGGCATGTTTCCGCTCATCGTCATGACGATCATCTCGCTCGCTTTTGGCGTGCACATGGTGATGGCCATCGGCGGCGCGGACATGCCGGTCGTCATTTCGATGCTGAACTCCTATTCCGGCTGGGCGGCGGCGGCGACGGGCTTCATGCTGTCGAACGACCTGCTGATCGTCGTCGGCGCGCTGGTCGGCTCGTCCGGCGCGATCCTCAGCTACATCATGTGCCGTGCGATGAATCGTAATTTCATCTCGGTCATCGCCGGCGGCTTCGGCACGACGTCGACATCGTCGTCGAGCGCAGCGGCCGCGCCCGCGGGCGACGTGAAGTCGATCTCGGCTGCCGAGACGGCGGAGATGCTGTCGGAGGGCAAGAGCGTCATCATCGTGCCGGGCTACGGCATGGCGGTCGCGCAGGCCCAGCACGCGGTGTTCGAAATGACGAAGATCTTGCGCGAGAAAGGCGTGAACGTCCGCTTCGGCATTCATCCGGTCGCGGGCCGCATGCCCGGCCACATGAACGTGCTGCTGGCCGAAGCCAAGGTGCCCTACGACATCGTCTGCGAGATGGACGAACTCAACGACGACTTCCCGGCGACGGACGTCGCCATGGTGATCGGCGCCAACGACATCGTGAACCCCGCCGCGCAGGACGATCCGGGCAGCCCGATCGCCGGCATGCCGGTGCTCGAAGTGTGGAAGGCCAAGCACTCGATCGTGATGAAGCGCTCGATGGCGTCCGGCTACGCCGGCATCGACAACCCGCTCTTCTACAAGGACAACAACCTCATGCTCTTTGGCGACGCCAAGAAGATGCTGGACGAGGTGGTCGCCACGCTGAAGGCGAAGTAACGCACAGTGTCATCCCGGCCGAAGCGAAGCGGAGAGCCGGGACCCAGACACCACAGCCCAAACAAAAAGGCCGGTCCTCGCGGACCAGCCTTTTTCGTTCGCGAATCGCGAAACTATCAGAGCGTCAGGACCGCGAGCAGCACGACGCAGGCGATGCAGATCACCGTGCCCCATTTGAACATGCCGATGAACAATTCGTAGGTCTTCTCGTGCTCCGGATAGTCCATGTCCGGATGACCGCCGCTGGAAACCTCGTTCGCCATGCCCGCCTCGGGAGTCTGGTTGTCGTTGAAAATCTAATAGCCGAGGCCTCGGATCGCCGCAACCGAGCTTCAGGCCAACTTCGCCGCCTTCAGCGCCTCGCCCTGATGCGCGGTCAGCGCCTCCAGGCTGAAATCGCCGAGCGCCGCCTCGAACATGCGGTGGTAATTCAGCTCCGCCCCCAGATGCAGGAAAACGGCGCCCAGCCCGACCGCCGCGCGGTCGAGGAACACGAACTCCCGCGGCACCGTAACCGGCCCCTTGTTCTTGAGCGCCTGATGCACGGTAAAGGCCTCGCGCCGCCCATATTTGCCCGGCTCCACGCCATCGGCGACCGTTCGGACGCGGTCTTCCAGCAGCGGACCGTAGATGAACCGCGCCCAGATGTTCAGTGTCTCGATGACTTCCTTCTTGAGGCCCTTGAAGCCCCAGCTCTCGTAGGCGTGGACGATGCGCGCCTGGTCATTGTCCTGCAAGCCGCGGTAGAGATCGACCACGCCGCCAACGAAGGATGGCGGGAAGATCCGGACGCAGCCGTAGTCCAGCAGGTTGATGCCAGCGCCATCGCCGAACACGCTGTAATTGCCGAGATGCGGGTCGCCGTGGATCACCCCGAAGCGCGAGAACGGCAGCCACCAGGCCGTGAACATGGCCGAGGCGATGTGATTGCGCACCTCGAGAGGCGCGCCCTTGAAGTTCAAAAGCTTTTCGCCTTCCAGCCAATCCATCGTGAGCAGCCGCTCGGTCGAAAGCTCCGGCCGCACTCTCGGCGTCCGCACCAGCGCCTGCCCGGCCAGCATATGGCCGTAGAGCGCGGCGTTCTTGGCCTCGCGCGTGTAGTCCAGCTCCTCGCGCACCCGCGCGCCGATCTCCTTGGCCGCCTCGGTCGTGTCGATCACCGGCTCGAAGCGACGGTGGATGGCGAAGAGAATGTCGAGCTGGCTGAGATCCGCCTCGACCGCCGATTTCATGTCCGGATATTGCAGCTTGCAGGCGAGCAGCCCGCCGTCGGGCGCAACCGCCTTGTGCACCTGCCCAAGAGAGGCCGCCGCGGACGGTTTCAGGTCGAATGAATTGAAGCGGGACTGCCAGTCCGGCCCGAGCTCCGCCTGCATCCGCCGCTTGACGAAAGCCGCGCCCATCGGAGGAGCGTCGGACTGGAGCTTGGCGAGTTCGTCGGCATATTCCGGCGGCAGCAGGTCGGGAATGGTCGCCATGAGCTGCGCGACCTTCATCAGCGGGCCCTTCAGGCCGCCCAAAGCCTTGGCCAGCATCGCGGCGTTGCTGGCGTCCCGCCCGGACGTGCGCCCGCCCGTCAGCTGCTGCGCGGCAAAGCGGGCCGCCACCCCGCCCACATTGGCGCCCACCTTGGCATAGCGCGCGGCGCGGGCGGAAAATCGATTGGCTTCGCGGTCGGTCATGACGTCCCTGTCTCTACCCCAATATCTAAGAGAGCTCTCACGGCATTTCACCTTGCCGCGCGGCCGATCCATGCTATTATTACATCCGTAATAACGGATGTCCGCCATGAACGCTCCGTCCAAGCCCGGTTTCGCAACGCTGAAGGTGACCCAGGTCGGCAATTCGCTCGGCGTCGTGCTGCCGCGTGAAGTGCTGGCCGAGCTCGACGTCGACAAGGGAGACAAGCTCTATCTCACCAAGTCGCCGGACGGCTATCGCGTCACGAAAACCGATCCCGACTTCGAGCGTCGCATGAAACTCGCGCGCGAGATCATGAAGAAGCGCCACAACGTCCTGCGCGAACTCGCGAAGTAAGAGCGGATGACGGAGTGGCGGTTTCTCGACCGCGCCATCATCCTCGCCGTGCACGAGGAGCAGCTTGCGCAGCATGGCGGCGGCATCGGGCTGCGCGACGAAGGGCTGCTGGAGTCCGCGTTGGCGCGGCCAGAAAATCTCGCCGCTTACAATGTGGATGCCGACGTCGCCGCGCTTGCGGCGGCCTATGCGTTCGGCATTGCCAAAAACCATCCCTTCATCGACGGCAACAAGCGCACCGCCTTCGTCGCAATGGAATTATTTCTGATGGACAACGGGCATGTCCTGAACGCGAGTGACGAAGACGCGCTCATGGCGATGCTGAGGTTGGCCGCTGGAGAGATGAGCGAAGAGCAATATGGAAGCTGGATCAGGTCCCACACCACGTCGATCTGAACGCGCTCACCCCTCCATCCCCTCCAGCTCGATGATCAGCTCCTCGATCATCCCCAGCCCGATGTTCCAGAACGCGGGGTCCGTCGCATCCAAGCCGAACGGCGCCAGCAGCTCCGAATGGTGCTTCGCGCCACCCGCCTTCAGCATGTCGAAATAGCGCTCGACGAAGCCGTGCTCGGCGCGGCGGTAGACGCCGTAGAGCGAGTTCACGAGACAATCGCCGAAGGCGTAGGCGTAGACGTAGAACGGCGAATGGATGAAGTGCGGGATATAGGCCCAGAAGGTCTCGTAGCCCGGAGCTTGATCGACGGACCGAGGCTCTCGCCCTGGACGCCCATCCACACCTCGCACAATTGGTCCGCCGTCAACTCGCCCTCGCGGCGGCGCGTGTGGACTTCGCGCTCGAACGTGTAGAAGGCGATCTGGCGCACGACCGTGTTGATCATGTCCTCGACCTTGGACGCCAGCAGCGCGCGGCGCTGCGCGACATCGGTGGTCTTGGCGAGCAAAGCGCGAAAAGTCAGCATCTCGCCGAACACGCTCGCGGTCTCGGCCAGCGTCAGCGGCGTCTGCGCCATCAGCGCGCCCTGCCCTGCGGCGAGAACCTGATGCACGCCGTGGCCGAGTTCATGGGCGAGCGTCATCACGTCGCGCGGCTTGCCCTGGTAGTTGAGCAGCACGTAAGGATGCGCCGAAGGCACGGTCGGATGCGCGAAGGCGCCCGGCGCCTTGCCCGGCCGCACCGGCGCATCGATCCAGCGTCCGTCGAAAAAGCGCTTCGCAATGTCTGCCATTTCGGGCGCAAAGCCCGCATAGGCGGACAGGACCGTCTCCTGCGCGTCGCTCCACGAATAGACGCGTTGCGGCGCCTGCGGCAGCGGCGCGTTGCGGTCCCAGTGGTTCAACGCATCCTTGCCGAACCATTTGGCCTTCAGCCGATAGTAACGGTGCGACAGCCGCGGATAGGCCGCGCGCACGGCGGCGACCAGCGCATCCACCACTTCGCGCTCCACGCGATTGGCGAGATGGCGCGAGTCCGCGACATCGCTGAACTTGCGCCAGCGGTCGGAAATCTCCTTGTCCTTGGCGAGCGTGTTGGTGACGAGCGCGAACGTGCGCAGGTTCTCCTTCAACGTCGCGGCGATGGCGTCGGACGCCTTATGGCGCACGGCCTCGCTCGTATCCTGCATCATCGACAGCGTCGGCTCGATCGTCAGCTCCTGCCCGTCCACGCGGAAGCGCAGGCTGGCGATCGTCTCGTCGAACAACCGGTTCCAGGCGGCGTGCCCGGTCACGGATTTCTCGTGGAAGAGCTTCTCGATCTGATCGTCGAGCTCGTGCGGCTTGTCCTTGCGGATGTCGATCAGCCATGGCTTCCAATGTTCGAGCGGGCCGGACGCCATCGCTCTTTCGAGCAGGGCGTCGTCGATCCGATTGAGTTCGAGCTGGAAGAAGAGCAGGTCGGTCGAATAGTCCGTCACCTTGTCGCGCGTGTCGCCATAGAACTTCGCGCTCGTCGGATCTGTCGTATTGCCCGCGTAGACGAGGCCGGCGTAGCTCATGATGCGGCCCAGCAGATCCTGCAGCGCTTCGAATTCGCGCAAGGCTTCTGCGAGCCGCGCGCTCGCCGTCTCGGCTTTTGCGGCGTCGGCGAGTTTGCCACGCCATTTCGCGGCGAAAGCGCGGCAGTCGGCTTCCGCGCGCTTGAGGTCGGCCACAAATTGCGGGCTGTCGAGCCCGCTGTAGAGGTCTGCGAGATTCCATTCGGGCAGCGGCCCGAGGTCGACAATCGCGGTCATGGAAGGTCCCATCGAGAATCAGCGCCTTGCAATATAGGGCGTCGTCCCCGCTTTCGCTGCCCCACGCCGCATGCACCGCCCGCAAACGCCCACGGCGTGGGCAATTGTGCCGATAAGCGACAAATCGCGAGGGGCCATTAATTGGGCATTTACCCTAATCGTCGAGCATCCCCTTCCGAAAGGCGCACCGGCCGCGCCAGCCAAGAGGGCTTGATGATTTCGACCGTACTGATTGCCGACGACGATCCCGTCCAGCGCCGGCTTCTCGAAGCCATGGTCCGGCGCTTCGGCTATGAGGCCGAGACGGTCGAGAGCGGCGATCAGGCGCTGGCCCGGCTCGAGCGCGCCGAAGGCCCCGCCATCGACCTGCTGATTCTCGATCTCGTCATGCCCGATCTCGACGGCATGGGCGTGCTAGCGCGCATGCGCGAGCGCAAGATCGGCGTGCCTGTCATCGTGCAGACCGCGCACGGATCGATCGAGGCCGTCATCTCCGCCATGCGGGCGGGCGCCTACGATTTCGTGGTCAAGCCCGTCGGCGCCGAGCGCCTGCAATTCTCGATCAAGAATGCGCTGCGCGCGGATGCGCTGGAAGAGGAAATCCGCCGCATCAATCGCCGGGCCGCTGGCGCGCTCACGTTCAAGGACCTCGTGTTTTCCGGCGAGGAAATGGCGCGCATCGTCCGCCTCGGCGAGCGCGCGGCCAAGTCCACCATTCCCGTGTTGCTGGAAGGCGAATCCGGCGTCGGCAAGGAACTCGTCGCGCGCGCCGTGCAGGGCGCATCCGACCGCAAGGGTCGCACATTCGTCACCGTCAACTGTGGCCCGCTGCCGGAGAACCTCGTCGAATCCATCCTGTTCGGCCACGAGAAGGGCGCCTTCACCGGCGCCACCGACAAGCACGTCGGCAAGTTTCAGGAAGCCCACGGCGGCACGCTGTTCCTCGACGAGATCGGCGAACTGCCGCTCGAGACGCAGGTCAAACTGCTGCGCGCGCTGCAGGAAGGCGAGATCGATCCCGTGGGATCAAAGCGCCCGGTGCGCGTCGACATTCGGCTGATCTCGGCCACCAACCAGAACCTCATCGAACTGGTGAAGGCGGGCAAGTTCCGCGAGGACCTCTACTACCGGCTCAACGTCTTCCCGATCACCATTCCGCCGCTGCGCGCGCGCAAGGGCGACATCGGCGAACTGGCCCGCCGCTTCTGCGCGCGCTTTGCGGCGGAGGAAGGCAAGAAGATTCGCGGCCTGACCGCCGAAACGCTCTCGCTGCTGGCCGCTTACGACTGGCCAGGCAACGTCCGCCAGCTCGAGAACGCATTGTTCCGCGCGGTCGTTCTGGCGGACGGCGATGAGCTGACCGTCGCCGAATTCCCGCAGATCGCGGCGCAGGTCGAGGGCTACGACGTGCGCGTCCCGCTGGCGCCGCCGCCAGCCGCAGCTTCCCAACGCGTCGAACGGGAGATCGTGCGCGTGGAAGTGCGCGATCCCAACACGCGCAAGATGCTCGACGAGCACGGCGAAGTCCGCAAGCTCGAGGATCTCGAAGCGGAAGCGATCCGTTTCGCGCTCGCGCATTATCGCGGACAGATGTCGGAAATGGCGCGCCGCCTCGGCATCGGCCGTTCGACGCTCTACCGCAAGATGAAGGAATACGGCCTCGAAGAGGGGACCGAGGACAAGATGGTCGGCGAGGAAGGATCGCACGCCGCCTGACCCGAAGCCTGCAAGGCATCGAGTTGGCGACGGCGATCAAAATCACGCGCGGACAGGAACGCTCGCGCGGGCCGTCGACATGATGAGCGCCGCCAGCGCGACGAGCAGGATGGCCGAACCGACCGCGCCATGCACGAAGGCGGCGTTCTGGATGTTCGCGAATCCGAACATCCAAGGCGCAACGCTCGCTGCAAGTCCGCAAAGCGCGCAAAGCGCCATCAGCGAACGCCTTTGGGCGATCATCGCCGCCAGAGCTGAAATCCATACCGCAATGCCCGACACGAGGCTGGCTGTCGCGGCCGTGGCGCTGGCGGAATATCCCATCGGCGCGGGCGCTGCGACCAGCGCCAGGCCGAGCGCCAGAATGACGAACGTGCATCGGTTGCGTGCGCACAAACCGCCGTCATTCTGCTCGTGATCGCCCATCGATTTCCTCCTTCAGCCCCGGCGCGCGTTCTGTTTGGCAGGAAGCCGCGACACGTCGCCGCAGCAAGGCTAGCAAGAGCGGAACGGTGGCGTCCAGTTCCATTCACACACAAAAAGCCCGCAAAAACTTAACCGTGGAAACAAATCCAATTGCGGGAATGCGTCGGCGTCATCGCACCGCGACGATGAACAGCCGGGGATAGGGCAGCAGGATCACGCCGTCGGGACGCGGGACATATTCCTTGATGATCTCGCGCCGGTAGGACGCCAGGAACGATTCCCGTTCCTTCTCGCTCAATGGACCGAGGAACGGCCGCAGCGCGGAGCCGGCGAACCAGTCGACCACGCCCTGCGCGCCGTCCAGCGGATGAACATAGGTCGTGCGCCAGAGTTCGAGCCGGGCGCAATGGGGCCGAAGCCAATCATAATAATCCTGCGCGTCGGCGATCACGGCGCGCGACTTAACCACGGGCATCAGCCGCTCGCGCCAGGGGCCATCGACCGCGATCATCCGCATCAGCGCATGCGCCGCCTCGCGCGCGGTGTCGGGCATCTGGACGGCCAGACACCCGCCCTGCGGCAGGTAGGACATCAGCCTGGGGAAGAGCGCCTCGTGCGCCTCGGTGAATTGCAGGACGGAATTGGCGAAGATCAGATCGGGCGTGTGGTCGGGCCGGAAGTCGTCCACTCCCTCCCGCTGGAAATGTGCATCGGGCAGGCGCTCGCGCGCATGGGCGAGCATGGCTTCCGACGTATCGAGCCCAAGCAGTTCCGCATCGGGATAGCGCCGGCGCAGGAGCTCTGTCGAATTTCCCGGCCCGCAACCGAGGTCGTAGGCGAAGGCCGGCGCCGACAACGGCACCTCGGCCAGGAGGTCGCGCGCCGCGCGCGCGCGCTCACCCTCGAATTTGAGATAGAGCGCAGGGTTCCAGTCGCTATGCGGGTGTCTGGGCGAAACCGCCATGTCGTTCATTGCGGCCCCTCCGCGATGCGGCGTCCATCAATCACATTCGGTCGCGAAACGTTCGAACTGTCAATCACATTGTTCTTTTTATAGAACGGTTCCATAGTGGATGTGAACACTGGCGCGCACCACGAGGCTGAGGCACCGATGGACGGAAACCACACATGGCCGATCCCGCCGGGCGTCCGGACGGTCCCTGTCGGCGGATATCCCATGGCCTATGTCGAGCAGGGATCCGGCGCGCCGCTGGTTCTCGTCCATGGCTCCTTCTCGGACTACCGCTACTGGGAACCGCAGATGGAAGCCTTTGCGGCCGGGCGCCGTGTGTTTGCGCCGAGCCTGCGGCACTATTTTCCCGAAATCTGGGATGGCAAGGGCGACGATTTCTCGATCGTGCAGCACGCAGACGATGTCGCCGCTTTCGTCCGGGCGTTGGGTCTAGGCAAGGTCGACCTCCTCGGCCACTCGCGCGGCGGAGCCGTTGTCCTCGAGGTCGCCAAGCGCCATCCGGACGTCATCCGTTCGCTGATCCTGTCCGACGCCTCCGCCCGGCTCGATCTACCTGAAAGCGACGCGAACCGGCGGGCCGAAATGTTCCGCGCCGACCTGTTTCGAAAGCTGCGCGCGCGGGTGGAGGCGGGCGACAGCGCCGGCGGCGTCGCTGATTTCCTCGACGCTCTCATGGGCGCGGGCGCTTGGCGCGCCATGCCCGAAGCGCGACGCGCGCAGATGATGGAAAACCTCTGGACGGCGCTGGTCGACGACGGTCTGCCGCTCGCGTCCGACGATGATCTGCGAAAGTTCGACTTTCCCGTGTTAACGCTGCTGGGCGCGACGTCGCCGCCCATGTATGCGATCTTTGCGGCGGCCATGCGCGAAAAGGCGGGCTTTCCCGCCCCTGTCGTCATCGCCGACGCAGGCCACGCCATGAACGTGCAGAAGCCGGCGGCCTACAATGCCGCCGTGCTGGAATTTCTGTCGGGCCTGTGAGGCCGTGGATCAGCGCGGCTCCGGGCGGGCGAGACGGCCTCAGGCCGCCTCGATCGCTTCCTCGTCGCAGATGATCTTCGCCGCCTCCGCGCTCTCGCGCGCCACATCCACCTTCAGATGCTTGACCGGGCTTGCGCTCTTCGCGCCCTCGGCGAAATGGTCGAAGAAGATGCGCATCACCGCGCTCACCCCGACGGGCGTCAGTTGCCGCATCGATTCGGCGTAGAATTTCGCCGCGTTGGGCCCGAACGTCACCACGTCGTAGGACGGAAAATACGCGATGTTCTCGCGCGCGGCGGAGACTTCGTCGGCCGCGACGCGCAGGATCGACTTGGACGCCGAATTCGATACCAGCACGTGGCGCGGGACCTGGGTGGCCGCGATCGGCACGGGAGATACCGAGGTGATGATTCGCGCCTTGGGATTGATCGCGCGCAGCTTGTCCACGAAGGCGAGGAAATCGCCGGAGACTTCCGACACCCGCGAATTCCAGAAGACGTATTTGTCCGGGTCGTATTCCCCGCCGTCGACGCCGGGCGCGATCTGCAGCACGGCCCCGTCGGACTTGTGCACCCAGGCCTCCGTCAGCCCGAAGGTGAACAGGAAAACATCCAGCGTCTGGAACATCTTGCGCACGGCGGCGAGGTGCTTCTCGCGCTCGGCGCGCACCTCCTCCGGCGTGGCGTAGCCGTCCGGATTGACGCGCGGGCGGAAGGGATCGACGAACCGCCCGTCCTTGCGGGTCCACACGTCCAGCTCCGGCTTGAACAGACCGAAGGCCCGGTCGAACAGCTGGAGCAGTTGGCGGGTCGTGTAGATATTGCCGTAGCGGGCGGAATAGACGCCATATTGCAGGTGTTCCGCCTCCGCGGCGCTCGTGCCGTCCGGCGGCGTTTCTGTCTGGTAATAGTGGAACCCGCTGAGTTGCAGGCGCTTGGCCAGATGCTGCGCAAAGCAGGAGCCGCCGGTCGCCACCTTGTCGGTCGGGGCGATCTTGAACGGCAGGTCCACGATCGGGTCGATGGCGAAGGGCGGCAGGCCGGCCACGGCCTTGCGCCAGAACCGATGGTCGGGTAGGTCGCTGTAGGGATTGGAGGACAAGGGCATTCTCCTGAGCCTGCGCCAAAATAGGCGCGCCGCCCTCTCTTGTCACGCCGGGCGGCCGCCGCGGCCGCGCCGCACGAGTGCTCCGAAGCGATGATCTCTCTGCTCGACCGCCAGATCGCGCGCCATTGGCGGGAGAAAACCTTTTCCCGCAGCGCCTCCGGCAACGACCGGGCGTCCCGCAAGGTCGCGGTCGTCGGCAACTGCCAGAGCTTCGGCTATGCCTTCGCGCTCAAGCTGTTCGATCCTGCCCTGATCGTCGACCGCTACGCTCTGGTCGCCCCTTCGCTTACGGACCTCAAGCGGCTGCGCGCGGCGCTTGCCGACTACGACTATGTTTTCGCACAGGATTTCGGGCCACAGATCCTGCGCGACAATGCGACCTCGGACGCTCTGTTCGCCGACTTGCCCGGTGTGATCCGCCTGCCGACGATCAATTTCTACGGCTTCCACCCTGACACCATCCACCTG
>CAMFKC010000008.1 GCA_945956975.1 uncultured Methylocystaceae bacterium
GAGATTCATGAGCGTCTCGTGGGCTCGGAGATGTGTATAAGAGACAGGCCTTGCGGCGGCTGGCTGTTGCACGCCCAGACCTGCAGGCGTTGCCCCTGATCGAACCTGCCGCTCGGCACATCCCAGCACTGGTTGTTCGGCCCCACGATACGCATGTTGCGCGCGTCGTAGCTCCAGCGATTCCAGGCGTGCTGGCATTCGGTCAACTCGAGCTTGCGGCCGCCGCCCTGCTCCTGATCGACGCACATGTCCGGCTTCGCCGCATAGCGGATGCGGCCTTGCGCGGCGTCGATCGTGAATTTCTGCGGCGCCTTGCCATGGCAGGGCCAGAGCTGGACCGCCGTTCCGCCCATGGTCCGCCCGCCGGACACATCGATGCAGAGCCCGGCCTGAACCTGAACGTGAAACGATTTGGCGGCGGCTTGCGCGGGCGGCTTGGGCGGCCCGCCGATCACGCGCCCAGAGGCGTCGCGCACCTCGCACTGGATCTGAAGCGGCGGCGCCTGGCAGCCGTTCAGCCAGAAGGTCGTCACCTGCCCCGGCTGGTATGTTCCCTTGAAGTTCTGTCCGTTGCAGGCCGCATTCGCATTGCCATGCAGGCAAGTCGGCGTCTGCGAGGGATAGGGGCCGGTCGACCAGGGGCCGCCGACCTGTCGCCAGAAGATCTGATAGGGCGCCGACGAATTGCCGGTATTCAGATTACCGGGATTTCCTTGGCCGCCGCCTTGCGGCTTCGGTCCCGCGCCGCTCATCGCCTGCTGCATCGATCCGTAGCCCAGCGCCTGCCCGCCGCTGCACCCCGGCGGCCCCGCCATCATGCGAACGCCCGGCGCGGCCCGATTGCCCTGTGGATAGATGCAGATCGAATAATTGACATGCGACGTGCCGCGTATCTGTCCCGCGCCGCCTTCGAGGCGCCATTTCGTGCGCTGCTCCGAGCAATTCTCCAGATTGAGTTCGCCGTTCTCCGTGCCGCCCTGAATGCGCTGCCGGTCGAGACAGAGCCGCGTGTTGGGAGCAAGGCGGATCTGGTCGCCATCGATCCGGAACTGCTGGCGTGGACTGCCGTCGCACGCCTCGAGAAGGATGGGAGTCCAGTCCCGGAAAACGCCGTTCTGGGCGGAAAGGCACAGGCCCGTTCCGCGATAGTAGATCATCTGGCCAGCCATCTGGGATTTCGGATCGGCATAGAGCGAAGTCTTGCCCTGTGTCGCGGGATTGTATTGCGCCTGCGCGGCGCCGAACGCGACGCATGCCAGAAGCGCGACGCCCGCCATGCGAGCCGCCGCAAGCCACCTGTACTTCATCAATTGCCTCCCTGCCCACGGCCACAATGGCAGGGCGAAGAGGCTGCTGACAATCCTGCGCGCGGCTGAAAATTCAGCCGCGCCGCGTTCCCTTTTCGCGCGCGAGATATTCCTGCGTCTCGGGCCGCGCCTCCAGCCAGCCGCCCCATTTGCGGAATACCTTCGCCATGCGCTCCGGCTGCACGCCGAGCTGCGTCATCGCGACGCCGCCGTTTACGGATTCCGCATAGTCGCAGATCAGCCCGTCGCGCAGGCGGAAACGGCTCATGCCGTCGATGATCACGCGCCTGCCCGCGAATTCTTCCCGCGTGGACGTGAAGGAGGAGAGCGACCACGCGTAGGCGAGATCGCCGTTGATCACGGGATCGAACATTTCCCAGCGATAGTCGGGGCCGGCGTCGCCGTGGAAGAGATGGCTCATCATGTGCGCGATTTCGGGCCGGCCGAAGTGATCGCCGTAAATGTAGTCGTGATAGACGGCATCCTCCGTGAAGCACTGCGCGAAGGCCTCGCCGTCGCCAGCCTCTGCCGTGCGCGTGAACCGCTCGAGCAGTTTTTCGAACGCCGCCTGATCCATGATTCCAGCGCCTCCCGACGCGGCTCTCTGGTTTTTCTCAAATCGCGCAACAACTTGCCCGAGCGGCAGGATTCTGCCAAATGTTCCTGAAATGTTCTTGCGCTTTCCTTGGCCTCCAGTTAGCCTTGCAAGAGAGTTTTGCGGCGGGGGCGTGCATGGTCGTCAGGGTCGCCACGGTGGCGTTCGAGGGCATCGAGGCGCGCCCCGTCGATGTGCAGGTGCAACTGTCGTCCGGCAACGTGGTCTTCATGATCGTCGGCCTGGCCGACAAGGCCGTGGGCGAATCCCGCGAGCGCGTGCGCGCCGCGCTGACAGCCTCGGGCCTGGCGCTGCCGGCCAAGCGCATCACCGTCAATCTCGCGCCCGCCGACATGCCGAAGGAGGGCTCGCATTACGATCTTCCGATCGCGCTCGCCGTCATGGCCGCCATCGGCGCGCTGCCGGCCGATTCGCTCGCCGGCTTCACCGTGCTGGGCGAACTCGCGCTCGACGGCTCTTTGACGCCCGTCGCGGGCGTGCTGCCTGCGGCGGTCGCCGCCAACGCGCGCGGCCACGGCCTCATCTGCCCCGCCGAATGCGGGCCGGAGGCCGCCTGGGCGTCCGGCGACATGGAGGTGATCGCGCCGCGTTCGCTCATCCAGCTCGCCAATCACTTCAAGGGAACGCAGGTTCTCTCGCGCCCGCAGCCCGGCGTCCGCACATCCTCCGGCGCCCTGCCCGACCTGCGCGACATCAAGGGGCAGGAGAGCGCCAAGCGCGCGCTTGAGATCGCCGCCGCCGGCGGACACAACCTCCTGATGAATGGCCCGCCCGGCGCCGGCAAGTCCATGCTGGCGCAGCGCCTGCCGTCCATCCTGCCGCCGCTGAACCCCAAGGAATTGCTCGAAGTCTCGATGATCCACTCGGTCGCCGGCGCGCTGGCGGGCGGCCGGCTCACCGATCGCCGCCCGTTCCGTGCGCCCCATCATTCCGCCTCCATGCCGGCGCTCGTGGGCGGCGGCGCGGGCGCGCGTCCCGGCGAAATCTCGCTTGCGCACCATGGCGTTCTCTTTCTCGACGAATTGCCGGAATTCCAGGCGCAGGTTCTGGATTCGCTGCGCCAGCCCATGGAAACAGGCGAGGTCGCGATCGCGCGGGCCAATCACCGCACGATCTACCCCGCGCGCTTCCAGCTCGTCGCCGCCATGAACCCCTGCCGCTGCGGCCATGCGCTCGATCCCGGCTATTCCTGCGCGCGCGGACCCGTGCAGCGTTGCGCCGGGCAATACCAGTCGCGGCTGTCGGGTCCGCTCCTCGACCGAATCGACCTGCAGATCGAGGTGCCCGCGGTCTCCGCCGCCGATCTCATCCTGCCTGCGCCCGCGGAAGGCTCGGCGGAGGTCGGGCGCCGAGTCGCCGTCGCGCGCGCCGTCCAGGTCGAGCGCTATGCCGGCGTCGGACTTGCCGGCGTATCGACCAACGCAGCCGCGCCAACGCGCGTCATCGAGGAACTCGCCGCGCCTGACGCAGGAGCCCAGGCGCTGGTGCGCGAAGCCGCCGAGCGCTTCGCTTTGTCGGCGCGTGGTTACCATAGGGTTCTCAAACTCGCGCGCACGATAGCCGATCTCGATGGCTCTACCGCCGTGCGACGCCCGCATTTGGCTGAAGCTTTGGCCTATCGCACCGGCATGGACCGCGCGGCGCACGCGGCGGCGTAAGGCAAGTCTTTCTCAACTCCGCTCCGCCATGCTCGGGACGCGCCAGATCGTCGGCGCGGGGCCTGCGTTCATGTCGTCCAACCTTCTCGCCATTCTCGCCGCCAGCCTGGCCGCCCTCATGGCCGGCGTGCTGATCGGCCGCCGCCTCGGCGAAACCGTTGGCGGGGAGAGGCGCGCAGCCGACACCGCCGACGAAGCGGAAAAGCTGCGCGACGAAGTCTGGGAACTGAAAGCCGCCGCCGCGGCGCGCGACCGCGCGGAAGCGGCCAGCGAGGCGAAGTCGCGTTTTCTGGCGACGGTCAGCCACGAAATCCGCACGCCGCTCAACGGCATCCTCGGCATGACCGATCTGCTCGCTTCCATGCGGCTCGACGCCGAAGCGCAATCGTATCTCGCAGCCATCCGCACGTCCGGCGAGGCGCTTGGCACCCTGATCGACGAGATCCTGGACTTCTCCCGCATCGAGGCCGGCCGCCTCGAACTGGACAATCTTCCCTTCGATCTCGCCCCGCTCGTCGAAGGCGTGGTCGAACTCGTGGCGCCGCGCGCGCAAGGCAAGGGCATCGAGATCGCAGCCCATGTTGCACCCGACGTGCCCGCGCGTCTCGTCGGGGACTCCGCGCGACTGCGCCAGATCCTGATCAATCTCGCCGGCAACGCGGTGAAGTACACCGATCGCGGCGGCGTCGGCCTGCGGGTTCGCCGCGGGCAGGGCGGGGCTGTCCTCTTCACGGTCGAGGACACGGGCCCGGGGGTGCCCGCCGAGCATCGCGCCAGCATCTTCCAGGAGTTCGAGCGCGTCGACGGTTCGGCCACCGCCGCGCATGGCGGCGCTGGCCTCGGGCTCGCCATTTCGCGCGCGCTTGCGGAACGCATGGGCGGCGACCTCACGCTGGCGCGCTCGGACGCCACGGGCTCGACGTTCCAGCTGTCCTTGCCATTGCCGGCCGAAGCGCGGCCTGTAGAGGCCGCGCCCTCGCTGCAGGGTCGCCGCGCGCTCATTGTCGCGCAATCGCCCTTCGAGGCGCCTTTCCTTGGCGAGCAGCTCGCCAGCGTCGGCGCCGCCGTCGAACGCGCGGAAGGCGAGGACGCCGCCATGCTGGCGCTTGCGCAGCGCGATCCGCCCGACGTCGTCATCGTCGATTGCGCGCTCGGCGAACAGGCGTCGCGGCGCATCGCCGAGGCGGCGCGCGAGGCGCACGCCGGCCGCACGCTCGTGCTCGTCTCGCCGTTCGAGCGCCGCACCATCGGCCGCAACGTGCTGGGCGCCTTCGACGGCTGGCTGGTCAAGCCCGTGCGCCACGCCTCGCTCTTTGCCCGCATTTCCGATCGTCTCAATGGCGTGGGCGATCAAGCGCCGGCGGCTCCCGATGCGCCCCATCCGCAGCCGCTCGCCGGCCTGCGCATCCTCGTGGCCGAGGACAACGACATCAACGCGCTGATCGCGCAGCGCTCGCTCGAGCGCGCAGGCGCCATGGCCGAGCGTGTGGCCGACGGAATGGCGGCCGTCGCCGAAATCGAGGACGCCGCGGCCGGAAAGCGCACGCCGTTCGACGCGGTGGTGATGGATATACGCATGCCGCGCCTCGATGGCCTGGCCGCCGCGCGCCGGATCCGCGCCGTGCAGGCGACGATGGACGTTGCGCCGACGCCGCTGATCGCGCTCACGGCCAATGCGGCCGAGGAGGACCGTCATGCAGCCGAAGCGGCCGGCTTCGCCGCATTCTTCGTCAAGCCGTTCGACGCCGGTGAGCTCTCCCGCACGCTGGCAAGTCTCGCACGCGCCCGCCCGGCGCAGAGCGAAGCAGTCGGGGCGTAAGCGCGGCTGTCATAATCCCGTTGGCATGATCGGGCTTCGTGGGTCTACTGACCACGGAGACGATTCGACATGCAGCGCGAGGAAGCAGGGGTGCACGGGGCCGGCGACGGCGCGCTGCTGCGCTTTCCGAAATTCCGCAAGAAGCGCGCGACCTTCGGCGGCACGCTCTGCCGCAGCGGATCGCTCGAATTGCGTCTTGCCGAAACCAAGAAGGAAATCCGCAAGGCGCAGCGCCTCCGCTACAACGTCTTCTACGAGGAGGGCGGCGCGACTCCGGACCGCACGGCGGCGCTGATCCGCCGCGATGTCTGCGCCTTCGATCGAGTCTGCGATCATCTCCTCGTCGTCGATCACGCCGCGCTCAACCGCTTCGGACGCGCCCGGCCGAAAGTGGTGGGGGCGTATCGCCTGCTGCGGCAGGAGGTGGCGGAGAAAAATTTCGGCTTCTACAGCGCAGGCGAATACGACATCGCGCCGCTGCTTGCGCGCCACAAGGGCAAGCGCTTTCTCGAGCTCGGTCGCTCCTGCGTGCTCGCGCCCTATCGCGGCAAACGCGTGCTGGAGTTGCTGTGGCGCGGCATCGGCCTTTACATCGACGCGCACAAGATTGACGCCATGTTCGGCTGCGCGAGCTTCGCAGGCGCCGATCCGGCGAGCCACGCGCGCGCGCTGAGTTTCCTCGCGCATCACGCCGCAGCGAAGGACGACTGGCGCGTAACGGCGCTTGCCGATCGCCATATTCCGATGGCCACACTGCCGCGTGAAAACATCGAGATGCGCAAGGCGCTGGCCGAACTGCCGCCGCTCGTGAAGGGCTACCTGCGCTGCGGCGCGACCTTCGGCGACGGCGCCGTGGTGGACCGGCAGTTCGGCACGACGGACGTGTTCGTCGTCATGCCGGTGTCGGAAATCGATCCGCGGCTGCTGGGTCATTTCGGCGTCGGCAAGGCCGGCGCGGACGTTCAGGCGGCCTGAACTTCATCCCGGTTGCTTGCCATCTCGCGGAAGGGCGATGATCCTTTCCGCGGGAGGACCCATGCCAAAAATCATCTACGAAAAGGACGGTCGCATCGGCCGCATCACGCTCAATCGTCCGGAGGTGATGAACGCCATCGACGACGACGTCCCGCGTGAATTGAGCGAGGCCGTGGAGCGCGCCAATGCCGATCGCGGCGTGCATGTCATCGTGCTCTCGGGCAATGGCCCCGGCTTCTGCGCAGGCTACGATCTCACTTATTACGCGCAATCGAGGGAGCGCCATTCCGCAGACGACATCCCGCTCTGGGATCCCATGCAGGATTACGCCTTCATGATGCGCAACACCGAGCTCTTCATGAGCCTGTGGCGCTCCTACCGCCCGGTTGTCTGCAAGGTGCACGGCTATGCGGTGGCGGGCGGCTCCGACATCGCCTTGTGCAGCGACATCGTTGTCATGGAGGACAAGGCGCAGATCGGCTACATGCCCGCGCGCGTCTGGGGCTGCCCGACGACGGCCATGTGGGTGTATCGCCTTGGGGCCGAGCAGGCCAAGCGCATGCTCTTCACCGGCGACAAGATCGATGGGACCGAAGCCGCGCGCATCGGCCTGGTGCACAAGGCCGTGCCCCGCAAAGACCTCGACGCAGAGGTCGAGCGCCTCGCCGAGCGGATGGCCGGCGTGCCGATCAACCAGCTCATGATGCAGAAGCTGATGATCAACCAGGCGATCGAGGCCATGGGCCTCAAGCACACGCAGATGTTCGCGACCCTGTTCGACGGGATCACGCGGCACTCGCCGGAGGGCTTCAATTTCAAGCGCCGCGCGGAGGAGGTCGGCTGGAAGGAGGCCGTCCGAAACCGCGACCAGGGAAGCTGGGACTGGACGGAGAACCGGCCGATAAATCCCCGAAGAGATTGACGAAACCGGCGAAAAAGGCGACTTGCCACGGGCGACATTGCCCCGCCGGTCAAACTTTTGCCGGCGCCGCCCTATTTATGGGGCGCAAATCCGCCCGAAAAGCCAGACATGAACGCGCCACTCGTCCACGCACCCTCCGCCAAGCCGCTGTTCTCGTACCGCAAGTACTGGGCGCAGCGCTTCGGCGTCGCGCCCTTCCTGCCCATGTCTCGCGCCGAGATGGACGAACTCGGCTGGGATTCCTGCGACATCATCGTCGTGACCGGCGACGCCTATGTGGATCACCCGAGCTTCGGCATGGCGATCATCGGCCGCCTGCTGGAGGCGCAGGGTTTTCGCGTCGGCATCATCAGCCAGCCGGACTGGCGTTCGCCCGAGGCCTTCAAGGCGCTGGGCAAGCCGAACCTCTTCTTCGGCGTCACGTCCGGCAACATGGACTCGATGGTCAACCGCTACACGTCCGACCGGCGGCTGCGGCACAACGACAGCTACACGGCGGGCGGCGAGGGCGGAAAGCGCCCGGATCGCGCGACCATCGTCTACGCGCAGCGTTGCCGCGAGGCCTATGCCGCGACGCCGATCGTGATCGGCGGCATCGAGGCCTCGCTGCGCCGCATCGCGCATTACGACTATTGGTCCGACAAGGTGCGCCGCTCCATCCTGATGGACGCCAAGGCCGACCTGCTGATCTACGGCAACGCCGAGCGCGCGCTGGTCGAGGTCGCCCATCGCATCGCCAAGGGCGGTATCGCGCAGGATTTCTCGGACGTGCGCGGCCTCGCCTTCATGCGCGACGCCACGCCCGAAGGCTGGATCGAGACGCCGGTCGACGACATCGATGCGCCCGACGAAGGCGCGCGCCGCCGCGCGGAGACGAATGTCGTCATCCGTCTGCCGTCGGCCGAGCAGGTGCAGGCCGACCGTGAATCCTACGCCCGCGCCTCCCGCGTCCTGCACCGGGAGAGCAATCCCGGCAATGCGCGACCGCTGACGCAGAAGCACGGCGACCGCGACGTCTGGCTGACGGCGCCGCCCTTGCCGCTGACGACCGAGGAGATGGACGGCGTCTACGAACTGCCCTACGCCCGCGCGCCGCATCCCTCCTACAATGGCGCGAAGATCCCGGCGTGGGAGATGATCCGCCATTCCGTGACGATCATGCGCGGCTGTTTCGGCGGCTGCTCCTTCTGCTCGATCACCGAGCACGAGGGCCGCAGCATCCAGTCGCGATCCGCGGGCTCCAGCGTCAAGGAAATCGAGAAGATCCGCGACAAGACGGAGGGCTTCACCGGCATCATCTCCGACATCGGCGGCCCGACGGCGAACATGTATCGCATCGCGTGCAAGGATCGCGAGACCGAGGCGCTCTGCCGCCGTCCGTCCTGTGTCTATCCCGACATCTGCAAGAACCTGAACACGAGCCACGACGCGCTGATCCAGCTCTACCGCAAGGCGCGCGCCGTGCCCGGCGTGAAGAAGGTGATGGTGGCTTCCGGCGTGCGCTACGACCTCGCGGTCAAGAGCCCCGCCTATGTGAAGGAACTCGTCGAGCACCATGTCGGCGGCTATCTCAAGATCGCGCCGGAGCACACCGAGGATGGCCCGCTCTCGAAGATGATGAAGCCGGGCATCGGCTCCTACGACCGCTTCAAGCAGCTCTTCGACGCCGCCGCGCAGAAGGCGGGCAAGAAATACTTCCTGATCCCCTATTTTATCGCCGCGCATCCGGGCACGAGCGACGAGGACATGATGAACCTCGCGCTCTGGCTCAAGAAGAACGGCTTCCGCGCCGACCAGGTGCAGACCTTCCTGCCCTCGCCGATGGCGATCTCGACGGCCATGTATCATTCGGGCGTGAACCCGCTGAAGCCGGTGCGCCGCGGCGCGTCTGAACCCGTCGACGCCGTGAAGGGCCTGCGCCAGCGCCGCCTGCACAAGGCGTTTCTCCGCTACCACGATCCCGAGAACTGGCCGGCCCTGCGCGAGGCGCTGAAATCAATGGGCCGCGCCGACCTGATCGGCCCCGGCAAGCACCATCTCGTGCCGAACTGGCAGCCCGCGGGAACCGGCATGGGCGGCGAGGGCGCGCGCACCGGCCGCAAGAACGGCCCGCAGCGCGGCGGCAAGTTCACCACCAAGGGCGTGGGGTTCGGCAAGGCGAAGCCGGGGCGGTAGGGAACTCTCCGCATCCAGAGTTCCTCACCCTGAGGAGGCGCACGGATATCCGGCTCGCCCGGTATCCGCTTGGAAAGTCCAAGTCGGGCACGCCCGACTTGGATGCGCCGTCTCGAAGGGTGGCCGAAGCGAGACTGCTGGTCCTGCCATCCTTCGAGACGCGGCCTTCGGCCGCTCCTCAGGATGAGGCTTGTTGAAGAGGCGGCCCTTGACGCCGCGTACCCCCCGAGCCCAAATACACCCTGCCAAGGAGATCCCCGCCAGGGGGCTGAGAGGCTGGCAGCGCGAGAGCACAAGCTCGAGCGGCCCGGCGATCCTTAGAACCTGATCCAGTTCGCACTGGCGGAGGGATGGCTGCAGGCGTAAGGCCTGCTTTCCCATCTTTTCCTTCAGAGCGCGCGACAATCGGGGCGGCAGTCATCTATTGCCCTCCTTGCGGGGAGGGGAGCGGTCTCGTCGAGGGAAAGCATGCACGTCCAGGTCATCGGCGCAGGCATCGCAGGGCTCACCGCAGCCTTCGAACTCGCGCGCCGCGGCGTCGAGGTCTCGCTCTACGAGCGCAAGCCGGGGCCGGGCCTCGGCTGTTCCTTCTACGCGGGCGGCATGATCGCGCCCTGGTGCGAGCGCGAGGCGGCGGAACCCATCGTGACGCAGCTCGGTCTCGAGGCGCTGGACTTCTGGACGAAAACATTGCCGGTCGCGACCATCAAGGGCTCGCTCGTCGTCGCCCCGCCGCGCGACCGCTCCGACGTCGTGAGCTTTTCGAAGCGCACCAGCGAATTCGAGGAATGCGATTCACGCCGCATCGGCGAAATCGAACCCGACCTCGCCGACCGCTTTCCCTACGGGCTCTACTTCCCGAAGGAGGCCCATCTCGAGCCGCGCGACGCCACGGGGGCGCTGGGCAAGGCGCTTGGCGAGATGCCGAATGTGGCGCTGCATTATTCGACCGATGCGTCCGATGCGAAGGGCGCCTTCGACTTCACGATCGACTGCCGCGGCTTCGCGGCCAAGCCGGTGCTGCCGGACCTGCGCGGGGTGAAGGGGGAGATGCTGGTGTTGCGAACGAAGGATGTCGTGCTGTCGCGACCCATCCGCATGCTGCATCCGCGCCGTCCGGTCTACATCGTGCCGCGCACAGACCCGCACGAATACATGATCGGCGCCTCGATGGTGGAGAATGAGGAGCCCGGCCGCATCACCGCGCGCGCGATGATGGAACTGCTCGGCTCAGCCTACACGGTGCATCCGGGTTTCGCGGAGGCCGAGATCGTCGAGATCGGCGGAGACGTGCGGCCCACTTACCCCGACAACCTCCCGCGCCTGACGTTGCGCGAGAAGACGCTCGCCATCAACGGCCTCTATCGCCACGGCTTCCTGCTTTCGCCGGCGCTCGCGTCGCGCGCGGCGGACGTGGTGATGAAGGGCGCGCATTTCCCGGAGCTGATGCATTGAACATTCGCGTCAATGGAATCGAATGCGACGTGAAGGCTGTCGATCTCGAAAGCCTGCTCGCCGAACTCGACTACGCAGATCAAACCGTCGCGACTGCGCTGAACCGCAATTTCGTGCGCAAGAAGGATCGCGCCGAGACCAAGCTCGCCGAAGGCGACGAGGTCGAGATACTCACGCCCCGGCAGGGAGGCTAAAATGAAGGATGTTGCGCGCGCGCCTGATGACGCGCTGGAAGTCTACGGCACGAAGCTCGCTTCGCGTCTCTTCGTCGGCACGTCCATGTACGATTCGCCCGCGATCCTCGCCGACGCCGTAAAGGCGTCGGCCTGCGAGGTCGTCACCGTCTCGCTGCGCCGCGAGGCCGGCGGCTCGCGCGCGGGCTCGTCTTTCTGGGATCTGATCAAGTCGATGAACGTGCGCGTCCTGCCGAACACGGCAGGCTGCAAGACGGTCAAGGAAGCAGTCACGACCGCGCAGATGGCGCGCGAAGTCTTCGACACCGCATGGATCAAGCTCGAGGTGATCGGCGAGGACGACACGCTGCAACCCGACGTCTTCGGTCTGGTCGAGGCCGCGCGCATTCTCAGTGAAGACGGCTTCGAGGTCTTTCCCTACACGACGGAAGATCTCGTCGTGGCCGAAAAGCTGCTCGGCGCCGGCTGCAAGGTGCTGATGCCCTGGGGCGCGCCGATCGGCTCGGGCCGCGGCCTCAACAACGTCTTCGGCCTCAAGGCCATGCGTGCGCATTTCCCCGGCGTGCCGCTCGTCGTCGACGCCGGCATCGGCGCGCCCTCGCACGCGGCGCAGGCGCTGGAGATGGGCTATGATGCGGTGCTGCTGAATACGGCGATTGCCAAAGCTGGCGATGCGGTCGCCATGGCGCACGCGTTCAAGCTGGCGGTGGCGGCGGGCCGCGAAGCCTATCTGGCGACGCCGATGGAGCCGCGCGACATGGCCGCGCCCTCGACGCCGGTGTTCGGCGTGGCGTTTCAGCAATGAATCGGACCGCGAGCCTTCAGGCTCGCACTTGCTTGAGGCGAGCCTGAAGGCTCGCGGTCCATGCAAGGCGCATTGGAAAGACAACATGACCCTCGATAAATTCTACCCCATCGTCGACTCCGCTGACTGGGTGCACCGCATCGTCGGCGCCGGCGCGAAGCTGATCCAGCTGCGCGTGAAGGAGGCGAGCGACAACGAGGTCACCGCGCAGATTTCCGCCGCGATGCTCGCCTGCGACGACGCGGGCGCGCAGCTCATCGTCAACGACTACTGGCAGGCGGCGATCGAGGCCGGCTGCGACTATGTCCACCTCGGCCAAGGCGATCTCGACACGGCCGATGTGAAGACGATCCGGAAAGCCGGCATCCGGCTCGGCATTTCCACGCACGATCACGCCGAACTCGATCGCGCGCTGACCTACGATCCCGATTATGTCGCGCTCGGCCCGATCTACGAGACACTGCTGAAGGAAATGCCGTGGGACCCGCAGGGGCTCGACCGCATCGGCGAATGGAAGAAGCTGATCGGCGACATTCCGCTGGTCGCCATCGGCGGGCTCACGCTGGAGCGCGCGTTGCTGTGCCTGAAGGCGGGCGCGGATTCGGCCGCCGTCGTCTCCGACATCGTGCGCGCGCAGAACCCGGAAGCGCGCGCGAAGGAGTGGCTCGCCGCCACGCGGTGATCTTCACGACTCTCATGCTGAAGAGCGGTCCAGAGGACCGCGTCTCGAAGCATGGCCGCATCATGCGTGTTTCGGCCGCCCTTCGAGACGCGAGCTTCGCTCGCTCCTCAGGGCGAGGGTCGTTGGTGAGGCGAACGTTTTATTCCGCGTCCCCCTGCTTCTCCGGCGCAGCCTCGGCGAAAGCCGGCAAGGCATTGCACGCTGCTTCCGCCTGCAGTAGCCGCGGAAAGGCCGAGACGTCCACGCCAAAGCGGCGCGCATTGCCGAGCTGCGGGATGACGCAGATGTCGGCCAGCGTCGGCTGAGCGCCGAAACAGAACGGTCCCGCCTCGTTCGAAATCAACTTCTCGCAGGCCTCGAGCCCTTCGGCGTTGATGTTCTTCGCCCAGGCCTGCGCTT
This sequence comes from uncultured Methylocystaceae bacterium, assembly GCA_945956975.1. Taxonomy (GTDB): domain Bacteria; phylum Pseudomonadota; class Alphaproteobacteria; order Rhizobiales; family Beijerinckiaceae; genus JAJXWB01. The sequence goes on from CAMFKC010000008.1 coordinate 13,008, forward strand.
CTGCTTCACCGCCAAGCGCACGCACGCGATTGAGTATGCGCAGGTTCTGCAGCGGATGGGTTTCGCAAGCGATGGCAAGCGCAAAGGCGCGCACGCGTGCGCGTCGCAGCGGATCGGCCGGCAGGAGCGGTGGATTCGGATAGGTCTCGTCAAGCCATTCGACGATCGCGAGCGACTGCGTTAGCAGCGCGCCGTCGTCCAGCTCGAGCGTGGGCACCAGTCCTTGCGGGTTCATTGCAAGATAGTCGGGTGCGCGTTGCTCGCCCTTGCGCAAATGACGAAAGGCATGTTCGACCTTCACGCCCTTCAGGTTGAGCGCGATGCGCACGCGATACGCCGTCGCCGAGCGGTAATAGCCGTGAAGCCGCATGTGATCCTTCCGCGCCCGTCATCCCGCGCCGCCATGGCCCCGTCAATATGGCCGATTTATTGACAGAGGTCTGATTTTCAGTACTGTGCCTAATAATCAAGAATGTCGGGGAGGGAAAGTTCTGTCGCGCCCGCGAGGCGCTGGAGCTATGCTCGCCTCCATCAAGAGACGCCTGCGCCACGCAGTGCGCGCCAGCGAGGAAGAACAGAGATGGCCTATGTCGTTCCGCCGCCCGCGGTAGTCGCTATTCCCGTCGCCGGCGGCGACGATTCGTTCCCGGTTCGGCGCATCATCTGCGTGGGCCGCAACTACGAAGCGCATGCGCGTGAGATGGGCAAGGACCCGACGCGCGAGCCACCCTTCTTCTTCACCAAGCCTGCTGACGCCGTCGTGCCGGACGGATCGGCCGTGCCCTATCCGCCCGAGACGAAGAATCTCCATTACGAAATCGAGCTTGTCGTCGTGATCGGCAAAGAGGGCTTCGAAATTCCGGAGGACAAGGCTCTCGAGCACGTGTTCGGCTACACGGTCGGCATCGACCTCACGCGCCGGGACCTGCAATCCGCGGCCAAGGATCTCGGTCGTCCGTGGGATTGGGGCAAGGCCTTCGACAATTCGGCGCCGATCTCGCCCATTCAGCCCGTGTCGAAGATCGGCCATCCCGCGAAGGGCAGGATCTGGCTGTCCGTGAATGGCGCGGTCAAGCAGGACGGCGATATCGCCGATCTCATCTGGAGCGTTCCGGAGGTCATCGCTTTCGCCTCGCGCTCGATCCGCCTGAAGGCAGGCGACGTGATCATGACCGGCACGCCGGCGGGCGTTGGCGCCATCGTGGAGGGCGACAAGGTCGAAGGCGGCGTCGAGGGCGTTGCGAACATTGCGATCACCATCGCGCGTCCGCAGACGTAGGCGGAAAACGCGCGCGCCCTCTCGCCGCAAGAGCGAGGGGCCAATCCCGGGAGCTTCAATTCCCGGAGACAACAAGAAATTCTGGGAGGAACTGATGAAGAAGCTTGTCGCGTCCGCATTCGTCCTGTCGCTCCTGTCGAGCGCCGCCTTCGCCGCCGATCCGGTGAAGATCGGCTTCCTGTCGACCTTCTCCGGCCCCAGCGGTCAACTCGGCCAGGAACTGCTCGACGGCTTCAATCTCGCGCTCGACGAAAACGGCAAGACGATCGGCGGGCGTCCCGTCGAGGTCATCCAGGGCGACGATCAGGCCAAGCCAGACGTCGGCCGTCAGGCCGCCGACAAGATGATAGAGCGCGACAAGGTGCAGATCATCACCGGCGTGAATTTTTCCAATGTCATGCTCGCGGTCGCCAAGCCCGCGCTGGACGCCGGCGCCTTCATCGTGTCGTCCAACGCCGGCCCCTCGCAATATGCCGGCGCGCAGTGCCACCCGCATTTCTTCGCGGCCTCGTTCCAGAACGACACGGCGTCGGAAGCCATGGGTGTCTACCTGCAGAAGAAGGGCGTGAAGAAAATGTATCTGCTCGCGCCGAATTATCCGGCGGGCAAGGATTTTCTCGCGGGCTTCAAGCGCTTCTACAAGGGCGAGATCGTCGGCGAGGTCTACACCACCTTCGGCCAGCTCGATTACGCCGCCGAGATCGCGCAGGTGCGCGCCGCCAATCCCGATGGCGTCTACTTCTTTTATCCCGGCGGCATGGGCATAAATTTCGTCAAGCAATACGATCAGGCCGGCCTGAAGAAATCCGTGCCGCTCTACGGCCCCTCCTTCTCGCTCGACCAGACCGTGCTGCCGGCGATCGGCGATGCGGCGGTGGGCGCCTTCGCGTCGGCCTTCTGGGCGGAGAGCTTCGACAATGCCGCAAGCAAGAAATTCGTCGCGGCCTTCGAGGCGAAATACAAGCGCATTCCTTCGCCCAACGCTGCGGACGCCTACGACACGGCGCGCCTCATCGACGCCGCAGCTAAAAGTATCGGCGGCAAGATCGAGGACAAGGCTGCTTTCCGCAAGGCGCTGGAAACTGTGAAGTTCGACAGCGTGCGCGGCAAGTTCCGCTTCGACACGAACCACTATCCGATCCAGGATTTCTATCTCACCGAGATCGTGAAAGACGGCAAGGGCCGTCCCGTCATGGCCGTGCGCGAACAGATCGATGCCGATCATCGCGACGCCTATGTCGGCCAGTGCAAGATGGCTGCGAACTGACGAGCCTCATCGCCGTCGGTGCGAGGAGCGCAGCGACGAAGCAATCCAGAGCCGGGTTGTGACCCTGGATTGCTTCGCATTCAGGCGAAGTCGGCAACAGCCGACTTCTGCCGGGCTCGCAATGACGGTTAGTTGCAAGGACGCTGTGGCGTGACCTTCTCCCTCATCACCGAGCAACTCCTCAACGGCGTGCAACTCGGCGTCATGTTGTTCCTGATGTCGGCGGGCCTCACGCTCGTTTTCGGCATCATGAACTTTATCAATCTCACGCATGGCTCGCTCTACATGATCGGCGCTTTTGCGGGCGCTGCGACACAGGCGGCGACCGGATCCTTCCCGCTCGCCATCCTCGCTGCGCCTCTTGCCGCCGCCATTGCCGGGCTGGCCCTGGAAAGTGTTCTCTTCCGACGCTTCTACGGACGCGATCATCTCGACCAGGTGCTCGTCACCTTCGGCTCCATCCTCGCGCTCAACGAAGCGACGCGCATGGTGTTCGGTCTCACGCCGCTGCGCATGAACCTGCCGCAGGCGCTGGCTGGCCACGTCAACGTCTTCGGCGTGCCCTATCCAGCTTTCCGCCTCGCCATTCTCGTCACGGGTTTGATCGTTGCAGGGCTTCTCTATCTCGTCATCATGCGCACGCGCATCGGCATGTGGGTGCGCGCGGGCGCGAGCAACCGGCCGATTGCTTCCGCCATGGGCGTCAA
>CAMFKC010000009.1 GCA_945956975.1 uncultured Methylocystaceae bacterium
GGCCTGTGGTTCGACTTCGGCCATCAGCATCACGGCTTTACGCTCGGTCCGATAACCGGACGCCTGCTCGCTGACATGATGACCGGAAGCGAAACCTTCGCCGACCCTGCTCCGTTCAGCGTCGAGCGATTCTGAGTCCGATCACGAAACATTCACTTTGCGTGATGTCTCCCCGCCCGTAAAAGGCCCGCATGGCTTCAGATGTCACCATTTCCGCCGCGGCCGCCGCTGGCGTCCTCTCGTTTCTCAGCCCTTGCGTGCTGCCGCTGGTGCCCCCCTACCTTACCTTCATCGCCGGCACGACGATCGAGGAAATCGCGGAGGAGGGCGCGGCGCGGGCGCGGCGCGACGTGCTTCTGGCGGCTCTCCTGTTCGTAGCGGGCTTCACGACGGTTTTTGTTGCGCTGGGCGCGACGGCCTCCGTGTTTGGCCAGTTCGTACGCGCCAATCTCCACATCCTCTCCATGCTGGCCGGCGTCGCGATCATCGGCATGGGCCTGCATTTTCTCGGCCTGTTCAAGATCGCGTTTCTCTATCGCGAGAAGCGGATGGACGTCGAAAAGCCTGTGGGCCTCTGGGGCGCCTATGTGATGGGGCTCGCCTTCGCCTTCGGCTGGACGCCGTGCATCGGCCCGATCCTCGCCGCCATTCTTGCTGTGGCGAGCTCGGAAGATACCGTCGGCAAGGGCGCTGGACTTTTGGCGGTCTATTCGCTCGGGCTCGGCATTCCCTTCCTCGCCGCCGCGCTCGCCATCGAGCCCTTCATGAATTTCATGAAGAAATTCCGGGCCCATTTCGGCAAGGTCGAAAAGATCGTCGGCGTCGCGCTGGTGGCGACGGGTGTGGCCTTCATGACCGGCGGCATGCAGAACCTGTCGATCGGGCTGCTCGAGACCTTTCCGGGGCTGGCGAAGCTCGGCTGACGGCGCGCGTGAAAAAGCCCTCGCGCCGCAGACGCGAGGGCGGTTTGCAGTCTATTGCGTGACTGGCTTTTCCGGCACGTCCCAATCCTTGCCGTTGAACGTCGACATGTAGAGCGTCTTGATCGGCGCATAGTCGGTCGGCGTCGTGGAATACACGACGCCCGGCAGGAAGGCCGGCGCGGCGTAGCCCGCGAGATTGGTCGCCTGCTTCAACACGTTGTCGTGCGTGAGATCGTCGCCGCATTTCTCGAGAATGCGCTGGAGCGTGTGCGCGGCCGACCACGAGATGAAGGCGATGGAATTGTCGGCTGCGACATTCGGCAGATATTTCTCGCGGAACGTCTGGAAGTCCTTCACCGCGGGATCGTTGGCCCATTTCGGCGCGGAGAGATCCTTGATGTAGAGCGGCGAGACGATGCCCTTGGCGGCTTCCACGCCTGCGGCATTGAGGATGCTCTGGCCGTTGGAGGTCGAGACGAGGAGATGTAGCGGCTTCCAGCCCATCTCCGCGACTTTCTTGATCGACTGCGACGTCGCCTTGCCGGTCGAGATGTTGAAGAACGTGTCGGCGCCGGACGCCTGCAGCTTCACCATCTGTGAATCGATCGTGGCGTCGGTGAGTTCGTAACCGGCTTCCGCGATCACCTTGCCCTTGCCGGTCTCGGCGAGCGCGGCCTTGAACGCGTTCATGAAGTCGCGGCCGAATTCGTCGTTCTGGTAGAGGATGGCGACCTTGGCCTCGGGCTTCACGCTGGCGAGATAGCGCGCATGGATCGCGCCTTCTGTCGGGTAGAGCGGCAGGCCCGGCGTCGTCCAGGGAAATTCCTTCGGATTGTTCCAGCGGCCCGCGCCCGTGTTGAGATGGAGCTGCGGGATCTTCTTCTGGTTGAGATACTTCTGCACGGCCGATTGTGGCGCGGTGCCGAGCGAGCCCCACATGGCGAGCACTTCATCCTGCTCGACCAGCTTGCGTGTCGCCTCCACCGTCTTGGGCGCACTGTAGCTGTCGTCGAGCGTGAGGAACGTGACCTTGCGGCCGTTGATGCCGCCCTTCTCGTTCAGCGCCTTGAAATAGGCCTCCTGCGCCCGGCCGATCACGCCGTAGAGCGAGCCGGGGCCGGAATGCGGCACGGTCTGGCCGATCTTGATCTCCGTGTCGCTCGCGCCGGGATCGTATTTCTTCTGTGCGTGTGCGGCGGGGGCTGCGAGCGCGAGCGCGATCGTCGTCGCCATCAGGGCGGAAAGTTTCATCGTTTTCTCCCGGAGATTTTCTTGATCGTCATCCCGACGCGAAGCGGAGAGCCGGGAACCAGAGGCCTGTTCAATCATGCTCGATCCCGGATCGGCCTTGCGGCCGTCCGGGATGACAGAGCGCTGCTCAGAGCTGCTTGTAGGTGATCTTCCCGTCGGCGCCCTTCACCCAGCGATAGACGACATAATCCGCGCGCGTGACGTCGCCCTTCTTGTCGTAGGAGATGTCGCCGACGACGGTCTTGAACGTCATGCCGGAGTGCATGACCTTCGCCATCGCCTGCGTGTCGTTCGACTTGGCGGCGGCGGCGGCTTGCTGCATGACCTGCACGGCGGCGTAGGAATAGAGCGTGTAGGTCTCGGGATTGAACTTCTTCGCCTCGAAGCGTTTCACGACTTCGGCGGCGGCGGGGTTCATGCGCGGGTCCGGCGGGAAGGTCATCAGCGTCCCTTCGGCGCCGGGGCCCGCGATCTGCGCATATTCTTCCGAAGCGATGCCGTCGCCGCCCATCAGGATCGTCGACATGCCCTGGTCGCGCATCTGCCGCACGATCAGGCCTGCCTCGGTATGCTCGCCGCCGTAATAGACGAGATCGGCGCCGGCGGCCTTCAGCTTGGAGACGATGGCCGAATAGTCCTTCTCGCCGGGATTGATGGTTTCATAGAGGACTTCCTTCACGCCCAGCGCATTCATCGCCTTCTTGGTCTCGTCGACAAGGCCCTTTCCGTAGGCCTTCTTGTCGTGGATGAACGCGACCTTCTTGTCCTTGAAGTTCTTGGCGATGTAGTCGGCCGCCACCGCGCCCTGCTGGTCGTCGCGGCCGCAGGTGCGGAACACGTTCCACTTGCTCTCGCCGGTCTTGGGATCGGGATTGGTCAGGTTCGGATTGGTGGACGCCGGCGTGATCTGCAGCAGGCCGTTTTCCTGATAGACGCCGGACGTCGGGATCGAGACGGATGAGTTGAAGTGCCCGACCACCCAGGTCACGCCGTCGCCGACGAACTTGTTGGCGACGGAAATGCCTTGCTTGGGATCGGAGGCGTCGTCGCCGACGGAGACCGTGATCTTCTTTCCGTTGACCCCGCCGGCCGCGTTGATGTCCTCGACCGCCTGTTCGGCGCCCATTTTCAACTGCGCGCCGAAGGCTGCGGACGAACCGGTGATCGGTCCGCCGACGCCGAGTTTTACCTGCGCGGCGGCGGGCCCCGCCACGGCCAGAAAGGCGGCGACGGCGACGCCGGACAGAAGTTTGCGTGTCATGAATTGGCTCTCCCCTCTCGGCCCGCCCTGTTGGGTTCGGGCTCAAAACTGCGCTTGGAGTTTGGCCGGTTTTCGCGGCCCTGTCACCACGCGCGCGGGACGGTGTTCATGCCTGTTTTCGCGCGGCGAAAGCCTCGGTGACATAAGGATAGTCGACGCTGGCGCGACCTGCGAGCGCAGGTGTTGCGGCGACGAGCGTGCGCAAGCGCGCCGCGACCGACTGAAGCTCGTCTGCAGGCAGCGCCGCAATGAAACTGGAGGAGCAGGTGCGGTCGACGATCACGCGCTCCGGCGCGCCGCTGTGAACCCAGGGAAAACGGCGCTCTTGCAACGCCGTGAAGCCTTCCGCCGGGAATACGCTGCGCCATTTGCCGGTGTGGTAGCGCGGCGCGTCGCCCTCGTAAGGCGTGATGATATCCGTGATCGCACGCACCCAGTCGACGCGCTCGTCGCGCACATTCCAGATCAGGCCCAGCGCGCCGCCGGGCTTCAGGACGCGGCGGATTTCAACGAGGGCGCGCGATGTCGCGAACCAGTGGAAGGCCTGCGCGCAGACGATCGCGTCGACGCTTTCGTCCGGGAGCGGTATGGCGTCCGCCGTTCCTTCGAGGGCCTCGACATCCGAATTCTCGGCGATGAGTTGCGCGCGCATAGCTGCGACCGGCTCTACTGCAATCATACGCGCGCCGGTCGCGCGCAGGGTCTTGAGGAACTTGCCAGTGCCCGACCCGAGATCGAGCACGGTCTTGCCAGCGATCAAGCCCAGATCGTCGCGCAGCCATGCGACGGCCCGCGGGGGGTATTCAGGCCGTCCGCGCGCATAGGCGTCGGCGTGCGCGGAAAACCCGTCGGCTGCGGCATGGTGGAGGGCCATGCGGCTAAAGTCCCGCGGCCTTGCGCAGCGCGGCGTTGATGCGCGTCTGCCAGCCGGGCCCCGTGCTGCGGAAATGATCCAGAACGTCCGTGTCGACCCGGATGTTGAGCGCTTCCTTGGGATTGGCGAGGCGCGGGCGTCCGACGTGTCGAACCATATCGGGCGTCGCGGTGCTCATGTCAGGCGCGGCATCGGGGTCCGACGCGATGCCTTCGGCGATGCGCCGCTCTTCTTCTTCAGTGGGAACAATCCATTTTCGCTTCATATGTCCTCACTTCCCGCTCGTTGGCCTTTCGAGCGGAAATCACCCGCATTTCGTCGCCGCGAAGCACATAGACCACGACGTAGAGCCGGTTCCTGTAAGGGGCCATCGCGATCCAGCGGGTTTCGCCATAGTCGCGTCGGATATCTTCGGAAATATGGGCCTCGCTCCAGTCGAGCACGTCGACGATCGCAAAGTCGACGTCGTGCTTTCGGACATTCGCCGCGCGCTTGGCTTCATCCCACTCGACCATATTATTTGTATCCACAATAAATCGGGCTGTCAATGAATTTCGCTGTTTGTCTCCAAGCCGTCCCGCGTCCAATGCCAATTCGACGTGCGATCGCGGCGCAGCCGATGAGTCAGCAGGCAAGCCACGGATATTGCGCCCGCATCTGGCGGCGCCGCGCATGAGCGAAGCCGGCGAGCGCGAATATCGTCAGCAGGACGAATGTGGGCGCCGCATGCGCGAGGTCGGAGGCTTCGTCGAAAAGGGCGTAGTGCAGAAAACGGACTGCGCCCGTCAGCGGGACCATGTAGGCGACCGCCTTCCACCGCTCGCGCCAGGTCTGCGCCAGCGTGCGGCCCGTGACGAAGGCGCCCGCGCCGCCCAGGATCAGGGTGAAGGCGAGAAAGGTCCAGATGTTGGGGATGAGGGCGGTCATGATGCGCGCCTCGCGCCTGCGGACCGCGAGCCTTCAGGCTCGCTTTTTGGGCCAAAATTGCGAACCTGAAGGCTCGCGGTCCAGGGCTTCGCCTTCAATGTGCGCCCCCCTCGAGATAGGCGGCGCGCACCTGGGGGTCGGCCAGCAGCGCCGCGCCCGTGCCGGACATGGCGATGGCGCCATTGACCATGACGTAGCCGCGGTGCGCCAGTTTCAGTGCGTGGTAGGCGTTCTGCTCCACGAGGAAAACCGTGAGGCCTTCCTTCGCGTTGAGCTCGCGCACGGTGTCGAAAATCTGCTTCACCACGAGCGGCGCGAGGCCGAGCGAGGGTTCGTCGAGCAGCAGCAGCCTCGGACGGCTCATCAGCGCGCGGGCGATAGCGAGCATCTGCTGCTCGCCGCCCGACAGCGTGCCGCCGCGCTGGTTCATGCGCTCCTTGAGACGCGGGAAGATCGTGAAGGCGCGTTCGAGATCGCTGTCGAAATGCGCGAAATTGTCGACCGCCGCGCCCATCTGCAAGTTCTCGTAGACGGTCATGCGGGGGAAGATGCGGCGTCCCTCCGGCGATTGCGCGATGGAGAGCCGCGCGATCTCGTGCGTCGGCATGTCCGTGATGTCGCGGCCCGCGAAATGGATGCGGCCTTCGCGGGCGCGCGGATCGCCGAAGATGGTCATCATCAGCGTCGTCTTGCCTGCGCCATTGGCGCCGATCAGCGTGACGATCTCGCCTTCTTCCACCGTGAGGTCGACGTTGCGCAGTGCGGCGATGGCGCCGTACCAGGCGGAGACGCCCTGGAGGGAGAGAAGGGTGGTCATAGCCGACCTCCCTTCTCCCGCGCCGCGGGAGAAGGAGCGCGCATCGTTTCGGCCGTCACGCGCCGATCTCCTGTTCCACCGCCGCCACCTCTTCGTCGGGCACGCCGAGATAGGCGGCGATGACGCTGGGGTCGCTGCGGATCTGCGCGGGCGCGCCGTCGGCGATCTTGCGGCCGTAGTCGAGCACCACGACGTGGTCGGAGATTTCCATCACCACGCTCATGTCGTGCTCGATAAGCAGAAGCGAGGTTCCGTCGGCGCGGATCGAGCGCAGCAGGGCGTTGAGGTCGGCGGATTCCTTCGGGTTGAGGCCGGCGGCCGGCTCGTCGAGGCAGAGCAGCACGGGATCGGCGCACATGGCGCGCGCGATTTCGAGACGGCGCTGGTCGCCGTAGGGTAGGGCGCCTGCGGGATCGTCGGCGCGCCTGGTAAGGCCGATGCGGTCGAGCCACATCCGCGCCTTGTCTTTCGCCGCCTGCTCTGCGGCGCGGAAGGAGGGCGCGCCGACGAGGCCGGCGAGCGAGAAGAGCGAGGCCCGCATCAGCGGCTTGTGCTGCGCGACGACGAGGTTTTCCAGCGCCGTCATGCCGGCGAAGAGGCGGATGTTCTGGAAGGTACGCGCGACACGCGCCTCCCGCGTGATCTCGTGATCGGGCATCCGCTCGAGCAGGTAGAGCCCGCCGCCGCCGCGCGCGCCCGAGCGCGTGAGCGCATCGAGCCTGGCGCCGTCGATGGCGCCTTGCGGCGACATGGCGATGCGGCCGGACGTCGGCTTGTAGAAGCCGGTGATGCAATTGAAGACGGTGGTCTTGCCGGCGCCATTCGGCCCGATCAGCGCGGTGATGTCGCCGCGCCGCACGTCGAAGGAGAGATCGTCGACGGCCATCAGGCCGCCGAAGCGCATGGAGAGGTGTTCGACGCGAAGCAGCGTTGTCACGGCGCGGCCCCCTCCCTATCCCTCCCCCGCTTCGCGGGAGAGGGAACGGCGCGCATTCGGGGCCATGATGTTTGACGAAAGCCGGAATCTGCTCCCTCTCCCGCGAAGCGGGGGAGGGCGGGGAAGTGGGCCTGGCGCATGGCCATCACCCGCGCCCTTCCTGCACGAGATCGGCGGAGATGGCGCGGCGCTCGCCGAGGAAGATCGTGGGTGAGCGCGAGGAGACGAAGCCGCGCGGACGCCAGTTCATCATCACGACCATGGCGAGGCCGACGAGCAGCATGCGGTATTGCGTGGGATCGAAATTGTCGCCGAAGACCTGCTTGAGGAAGTCGAGCTCGCGCAGCAGTTCCGAGCCGCCGACGATGGCGATGGCGGCTGCTGCAACGCCGATCTGCGAGCCGCGCCCGCCGAGCACGACGATGGCCAAAATCGTCGCGCTCTCGACGAAGTTGAAGCTCGAGGGCGAGACAAAACCCTGACGCACGGCGAAGAAGGCGCCGGCGAAGCCGCCGAACATCGCGCCCAACGAGAAGGCGGTGAGCTTGATCTTGGTCGTGTCGAGGCCGAGCGAGCGGCAGGCGATCTCGTCTTCGCGGAGCGCCTCCCAAGCGCGCCCGATCGGCAGGCGGCGCAGGCGCAGCGTCACGAGGTTGGTGACCAGCGCGAGGATGAGGATGAGATAGTAGAGGAAGACGACGCGATGGATGGGCGAGAAGGGGATGCCGAACCAGGCCGCGAAACCCTTGGGGCCCGCGACGAAAGGCAGGCCGAAGAAAGTCACGCGCGGGATCGAGGCGATGCCGGCGTCGCCGTTGGTCAGCGCGGAGAAGTTCACCAGCACGACGCGGATGATCTCGCCGAAGGCGAGCGTGACGATCGCGAGATAGTCGCCGCGCAGGCGCAGCACGGGAAAGCCGAGCAATATGCCCCAAAAGGCCGCAAGAATGCCGGCCAGCGGCAGGCAAAGCCAGAAGGAGACGCCGTAGTTGGTAGCGAGCAGCGCGTAGGCGTAGGCGCCGACGGCGTAAAAGGCGACGTAGCCGAGATCGAGCAGGCCGGCGAGACCGACGACGATGTTCAGGCCCCAGCCGAGCATGACGTAGATGAGGATCTGGATACCGTAATTGTCGATCCACTTCAGCGCGCCGGAGGGGCCGAGCGTCAGCAGCACGATGAAGGGCCAGGCGACGATGATGCCGAGGCCGAAGGCGGCGAAGGCCTTTGTTGCAGTTCTTGCGCCGGCGGATGGCGCTTCTGCTGCTGTCGGTTTCGGGCGGGCCGCGCGCGCCGGCGCCAGCGCGAAGACGAGGCGGATGAGGAAGGCGCCGAGCGCGGCGAACAGCATCCACGACCAGCGCGGTTGAAGCACGAGCTTGTTGGAGAAGTCGGGCTCGGCGCGCAGCGCGAGAATCGGAAAGGCGAGGGCGCCGGCTATGAGCCCGTAACGGGCTGCGTCGGCCAGAGCCGGGGCCACCGGCTTCCAGCCGGCATTCGGGCCATTGCCGGGCCGGCCGGAGGCCGGCGGTCCCGGCTGCGTGGCGCCAGCCATCACACTTTCTCCACTTCCGGCCGGCCCAGCAGGCCCGTCGGCATGAAGATCAGCGTGATCGCGAGAATGGAGAAGGCGGCGACGTCCTTGTAGTCGGCGGAGAAATAGGCGGACCAGAAGGTCTCGATCAGCCCGATCAGCAGACCGCCCAGCACGGCGCCGGGAATCGAGCCGATGCCGCCCAGCACCGCTGCGGTGAAGGCCTTCACGCCCGGAACGAAGCCGTCGGCGGCGTTCACGACGCCATAGTAGAGCATGTAGAGGACGCCCGCGACGGCGGCCAGCGCCGCGCCGATGACGAAGGTGGCGGCGATCGTGCGGTTGACGTCTATGCCGAGCAGCGCCGCCATTTTCGCGTCCTGCTCGCAGGCGCGCTGCGCCCGGCCGAGCGGCGTCTTCTGCACGACGAACCAGAAGGCCGCGAGCAGGACGATCGTGACGACGACGATCAGGATCTGCTTGTAGGAGAGCGTGACATCATACGAACCGCCTGATGTCAGCTTGATGACCTCGCCGAACATGGGCGGCGCGGACTTGTTGCGCGGCCCCTGCGCGACATAGACGAAGTTCGACAGGAAGATCGACATGCCGATGGCCGAGATCAGCGGCGCAAGGCGGAAGGAGCCGCGCAGGCGCCGGTAGGCGAGGCGCTCGATCACGAAGTTCCAGAGGCCCGTCAGCGCCATCGAGACAATCATGACGACGACGAAAGAGGCGCCCAGCGCATCGATGCCGAGAAATTGTTGCAGCGCGAGAAAGAGGATCAGCGCGATGAAGGCCGACAGCATGAAGACGTCGCCGTGGGCGAAGTTCACCATGCCGATGATGCCGAAGACCATCGTGTAGCCGATGGCGATGAGGCCGTAGATCGAACCGAGCGTCAGCCCGTTGATGAGCTGCTGCAGGAAAACTTCCATGCGCCGGTTTCGTCCCTCTTTGCGCGCCTGATGAAGGGGCGGAATCGCCGCGCAGCGGCCACGAGTCAAGCTAGCAAGCGCCATGCCGCGCCGCAAATCCGGGTAAATCCCATCGCGGCGGCCAAGCCTATTGCGCGCAGTCGAATAAATGTTATGCTTCATACCTATTCGGCGTGAAGACCGAACCGGAGGGACGTCCAGACGTCCGACATGCGTGTGCAAACGCTGGCCGAGCGAACGGCCGGCTGTTAGCCTCCGCCCGAACCGCGCGAGCGGCGAAGGCGGGGAATGCGGTCGACGACGCTTCTCCGGACAAGAAGAGAAACGAAACTCGCCGAGGGAGCGACACCATGGATCGTAGACATTTCCTTGCAGGCACGGCCGCGTTCGGCGCGTCCACCAGCATGCTGACCTCGCGCCTCGCCGCGCAGGGCAAGCCGCTGAAGATCGGCATCATGAACGACCTCTCCGGTCCCTATTCGGGCGACCAGGGCGTCGGCTCCAAGATCGCCGCCGACATGGCCATTTCCGACTGGGCCTCGAAGCTCGGCGTGCAGGTCGAGACGATCATCGCCGACCACCAGAACAAACCAGACATCGGCGCCGGCATCGCCCGCAAGTGGTACGACACCGAAGGCGTGGACGTGATCATGGACCTGCCCAATTCGGCGGTCGCGCTCGCCGTCGTCGCCGTGGCGAAGGAAAAGAACAAGGCCGTGATCGGTTCGGGCGCGGGCTCCTCCGTGCTGACCGGGCCGATGTGCTCGCCGAACTTCGTGCACTGGACCTACGACACCTACGTGCTCGGCAATTCGCTCGGCAAGGCGCTGACGGGCGAGGGCGCGAAGACCTGGTACTTCATCACCGCGGACTACGCCTTCGGCAAGGATCTCGAGCAGAACTGCGCCAATGCGGTCGTGGCGGCCGGCGGCAAGGTGCTGGGCGCCGCGCGCCACCCGCTCAACACCGCGGATTTCTCGTCCTTCCTGCTGCAGGCGCAGGCGTCGGGCGCCGACGTCATCGGCTTCGCCAATGCGGGCGGCGACCTCATCCAGTCGCTGAAGCAGGCGACGGAATTCGGCCTGAAGAAGAAGATGGCCGCGCTCATCCTCGACGTCACCAACCTGCCTTCGCTCGGGCTGGCCGCCGTGCAGAACGTCACGGTCTGCAAGGGCTTCTACTGGGACCAAAACGACGGCACGCGCGCCTTCGCCACCCGCTATCAGGCGGCCCATCCGCAGAAGGCCAAGCCGAACGACATGCATGCGGGCATGTACGCCTCCACGCTGCATCTGATGAAGGCGCTGGCGCAGACCAAGAGCGGCGCCGATGGCGTCAAGCTGATCGACGCCATGAAGGCAATCCCGACCGACGACGCCCTGTTCGGCAAGGGCACGATCCGCGCCGATGGCCGCCACATCCACACCATGTACCTGCTGACCACCAAGACGCCCGCCGAATCGAAGGGCGACTGGGACTGGTTCAAGGTGACGGGCACTGTGAAGCCGGAAGACGCCTGGCGTCCGCTGGACAAGGGCGGCTGCCCCTACATCAAGGCCTGATCCGCGGGAGCCGGCCGCGCCGACGAAAAGAAATGCCCGGGAGATTTCCCGGGCATTTTTGTTTCACGGCAGCGCGCTCGGGCGCGGCGATCAAGCCTTGCCGGACTTCTTTTTCGCGGCCTTGCCGGCAGGCTTCTTCACGGCCTTCTTCGAAACCTTCTTCGCCGCCTTCGCGGCGGGCTTCTTCGCGGCCGTCTTCTTCGCCGCCGGCTTCTTTGCAGCCTTCTTCGGGGCGGGCTTCTTCGCCGCTTTTACCACCGCCTTCTTCGCGGCTTTCTTCGCAACCTTCTTCGCGGCTTTCTTGCCGGCCTTCTTTGCCGCCGTCTTGGCCGGGCGCGCCGCGGGGCGGGCCTTTTCCGCCTTCTTCTCGGGCTTCTTGGCCGCCTGCTTGCGGCTGGGGAAGCTCTTGGGCCGCGACGGCTTGGCGGGGGCGGTCAGGAAGTCGATCACCGCCTTGTTGAAGGCGTGCGTCGCCTCGATGTTCGACAGATGGGCGGCGTCCAGCTCCACCAGCCGCGCGCCGGGGATGGCCGCGGCGATGGCCTTGCCGGCCTCCGGCGGGGTGGCCGGATCATGCTTGCCGATGATGACCAGCACCTGGTTGCGGATGTTGCGGATGGCGTCGCGCAGGTCGAGGTCGCGTAGCGCGGCCATGCAGGCGGCATAGCCCTCCGCCGGCGTCTTCTCGAAGGCCGCCTTGATGCGGGCGATGGCTTCCGGCGCCTTCTGCTGGAAGTCCTTGGTGAACCAGCGGTCGATGACCGCCTGCGCCAGGGCGCCGATCCCCTGCTCGCGCACGGTGCGCAGGCGCTCGTTCCAGGTGTCGGCGGAGCCGAACTGGGCGGCGGTATTGGCGAGCACCGCGCGCTCGATCCGCTCAGGCGCATGGAGCAGGAGCCACTGGCCGACCGCGCCGCCCTTGGAGAGGCCCATCCAGTGCGCCTTCTTGACGCCGAGCGCGTCGAGGATGGCGAGCGCGTCCTTGCCGAGCTGCTCCAGCGAATAGGGGCCTTCCGGCGCGGCGCTCTGCCCGTGGCCGCGCGAATCGTAGCGCACGATGCGGAAATGCTTCGACAGGGCGGGAATCTGGTCGTCCCACATGTGCAGGTTCGAGCCCAGCGAATTCGAGATCATCAGCACCGGGGCCTTTTCCGGACCCTCGACCTCGACGTTGAAGGTTTCATCGCCGATCTTCATTTCAGCCATGGCCAGCTCCCGCGCATCTTGAAAGGCTGGCGCAGACTAGCGCGCGGATTACAGGCTGCAAGACGCTTTTCCGAGGCCCGCCGGCGCGCATGGGACCCATTCGCCGAACTGTACTTTGGCGCCCTGCCGTCCGGCGCGGGACGCGCTATATTCAGGCCCGCGCGCAGGCGCGCGCAGGGAGATTTCAAGGAATGGCCGCGAACGCCGGGCCCGCAGCACTGCCCCCATCCATCGATGCGACATTGGAGCTGTTACGCTCGGCCGATTATGTGGCCGACCGTTCGCTCGCCACCGTCCTGTTCCTGTCGCTGCGGCTCGGGCGTCCGCTGTTCCTCGAGGGGGAGGCCGGCGTCGGCAAGACCGAGATCGCCAAGGTCCTGTCGCAGACGCTGGGCCGCAAGCTGATCCGCCTGCAGTGCTACGAGGGGCTGGATGCTGCGGCCGCCGTCTACGAATGGAACTACGCGCAACAGATGATGGCCATTCGGCTGGCCGAAGCCGCCGGCGATCACGATCGCGCGCAGATCGAGCACGACATCTTCTCGCGCCGCTACTTGATCGAGCGTCCGCTCCTGAAGGCGCTTGAGCCCTCCGTCGAGGGGCCGCCGGTGTTGCTGATCGACGAGCTCGACCGCACGGACGAGGCTTTCGAGGCGTTCCTTCTCGAAATTCTCTCCGACTTCCAGATCACCATTCCCGAGCTCGGTACGATCAAGGCCGAGCATGCGCCGATCGTCATCATCACGTCGAACCGCACGCGCGAGATTCACGATGCGCTCAAGCGCCGCTGCCTCTATCACTGGGTCGGCTATCCCGACGCGCAGCGCGAGATCGAGATCGTGCGGGCGCGCGCGCCCGATGCGCCGCAAAAGCTGACGGAAGCGCTCGTGCTGTTCGTGCAGAAGCTGCGTCAGCTCGACCTCTTCAAGTCGCCCGGCGTCGCGGAGACGCTGGACTGGGCTTCTGCGCTGACCGAGCTCGACGCGGTCGCGCTCGACCCGAACCTCGTGACCGATACGCTCGGCGTGCTCCTGAAGTACCAGGACGACATCGCCCGCATCGACCAGGCCAAGGCGTCGGAACTGGTGAACGAGGTGACGGCGGACCTGAAGGCGCGCGTATGAGGATTGTCGCGCTCCTCATCGCGCTTGTGGCCGCAGCCCCGGCGCTTGCCGCGGGCGAATCGGCGCGGAAGCCGGTGAAGTTTGCGCCGGGCAAGACGGCGACGACACTGAAGGGCGTGGTGAAGGGCCATGCGACCGGCAGCTACACGCTGGACGTCGTGGCGGGACAGGCGCTGCAGATGCTGTTCAAGCCGTCGAACCGCTCCTGCTACTTCAACGCGACGCCGGCGGGGGCCGCCGAAGCGGAACACATCGGCTCGACCTCCGGCAACGAGTTCGGGAAGAACGTGGCGGCCAACGGCGCCTACAGGATCGACGTCTATCTCATGCGCAACGCCGCGCGCCGCAACGAAGCCTGCCGCTACCAGCTCTCCATCGAACTGACCGGGGCGCCGGGCGGCGCCAGCGCGGGCGTGTCCGACGAGACGATGCGCGACGTCTGCAAGGGCTCGACCGCGCAGATGTATGGCGTCGAGCCGCGCAAGGTGACCGCACGCGCCCCGATCCGCAGGGCGCAGGATGGCGGATTCACGCTCGATGGAACGATCGACAAGGGCGCGGAAGGCATGAAGAAAATGCGGTGCATCTTCAAGCCCGACCGTACGATCGACCGAGTCATGGCGATGACCCCGGACGGCGAATAATGGACGCGCCGCGGTCTTCCAATCCCTTCGCCGTCGGCGCGCCGGCCGCCACAGGCAAGCTTGCCGACAACATCCTCTATTTCGCGCGCGCGCTGCGTGACGCGGGTCTGCCAGTGGGGCCGGGCGCGGTCATCGACGCCATCAATGCGGTCGAAGCAGCGGAGATCGGCACGCGAGAGGATTTTCGCGCGACGCTGCACGCGGTCTTCGTCAAGAAGCACGAGCATACGATCATCTTCGACCAGGCCTTCGGCATCTTCTGGCGTAAGCGCGAGTTCATGGAGAAGATGATCGCGCTGATGTCGCCGCAGGCGAAGGATCATTCCGAGCCGAAGAAGCCGGACGCGGGCGCCGCGCGCGTCGCCGACGCGCTCTACAAGCATCGGCCGCAGGAGAAGCCGAAGGAACAGGTGGAGGTCGACGCACGCTTCACCATGTCGGCGTCGGAAGTCCTGCAAACGAAGGATTTCGCTCAGATGAGCGCGGCCGAGATCGCGCAGGCGCGCGCGGTGATCGCGCGTCTGCGGATGCCGTCCGAGAAGATGAAGCTGCGCCGCTGGAAGCCCGATCCGCAGGGGCTGCGCATCGATCCGCGCGGCACGTTCCGCAAGTCGCTGCGCTCGGGCGGGGCGATCGAACTCGCCTTCCGCGACCATGCCGAACGCTACGCGCCGATCGTTGTGATCTGCGACATATCCGGCTCGATGAGCGACTACACGCGCATCTTCCTGCACTTCCTGCACCAGCTCACCGACCAGCGGCGGCGCGTGCACACGTTCCTGTTCGGCACGCGACTCACAAACGTCACGCGCGCGTTGCGCCAGAAGGACGTCGACGAGGCTCTCGCCGATTGTTCGGCCGGCGTGAAGGACTGGTCCGGCGGCACGCGCATCGGCGCCTCGCTGCACGCGTTCAACCGCGAATGGTCGCGCCGTGTGCTGGGGCAGGGCGCGGTCTGCATCCTATTCACCGACGGGCTGGAGCGCGATCATCTCGAACAGTTGAGCGCGGAGATGGAGCGCCTACATAAGTCGTGTCGCCGCCTCATCTGGGTCAATCCGCTGCTGCGCTATTCGGAATTCCAGGCCAAGGCGTCGGGTGTCCGAACTATGCTGCCGCATGTCGACGAATTCAGGCCGATCCACAATCTGCAGTCGATGGCCGACCTCGTCGCCGCATTGGCCCAGGAGAAGAGCGGTAAGTCGTCCGATCCGCGCAAGTGGCTGCGGGCGGCGTAGAAACAATCCCCTCTCCCGTGGAACGGGAGAGGGTGGCCCCGCGAAGCGGGGTCGGGTGAGGGACCGGCGATTGCGAGACGCGATGATCGCGGCGCCCTCATCCGTCATGCTTCGCATGACACCTTCTCCCGCTCCACGGGAGAAGGGGAATTCGTGGAGTGACAA
>CAMFKC010000010.1 GCA_945956975.1 uncultured Methylocystaceae bacterium
CGCGAAAAGTCGATCGGCGCCGAAGGCCTGCCCGACCCCTCCCGCGCCCTGTCCTCGCCGGA
Source organism: uncultured Methylocystaceae bacterium (assembly GCA_945956975.1). GTDB lineage: Bacteria > Pseudomonadota > Alphaproteobacteria > Rhizobiales > Beijerinckiaceae > JAJXWB01. The sequence goes on from CAMFKC010000010.1 coordinate 63, forward strand.
CGGCCTGTGCGGCGTGGCCGACGAACTCTCGGTGGCCACCGTCATGGACGCCTACGAGCGCGGCCTCTATCCCAGCGGGCATCTCGGCCCGATGAAATGGTGGTCGCCTTCCTCGCGGGCCATCGCCGCGCCCGCCACGCTCGCCGCGCGCCAAGGCGGCGCCAACGACATGCGGATCGCCTTCGACCAGGATTTCGAGGCCGCGCTATGCGAGGCCGACAGCGGCCAGCCAACGCCGCCGCGCCTGAAATGGGCGTTCGCGGACCTGTTCGACGCAGGTTTTGCACATTCCTTCGATATATCCTTGAAGAGCGGCGAGTGGGTCGGCGGCGGCTATGGCGTCGCGGTCGGCCGGGTGTTCGTGATCGAGGCGCTGCATTTTCGCGATCCCGCCGCGCGCAGCGCTGGGCTCGCGGCTCTGGCCGATGCGCTGGACGGGCGCGGCTTCCAGTGGATCGACGCCAAGCGCCTGACGCCGGAACTGGCCGCCGACGGTTTCGACGGCGCGCCGCGCATGGAATATCTGGCGCGCCTGAAGCGCGCGCTGGCCGTGGAGCAGGTCGGCGCCTGGAGCGAACCGCCGCTCGCCGAAGCGGCGTAGAACGAGCTTGAGCCGCGGGCCCCGTCCCCGCTTGTGTCCCCCCCATTACCAGGTGAAATGGGGTCCGCGGTTCATCCCTTCCGGGTTCAGGCTCGCTTCATCACGCAGACGAAGAACCCGTCCGCGCCGATTTTCGAGGGTCGCAGCGTCATGCCAAGCCCGCCCAGATCGGCGACGCCGGCAAGCGCGTCCAGCCCCGCGCTGCGCGCGACCTCGCCCATATCCGCCGCCGCGAAATCCGGATGCGCGCCCGTGAAGGCGGCGATGCGGTCGCCGTTCTCCTCCGCCAGCAGCGAGCAGGTGACGTAGACGAGCCGCCCGCCCGGCTTCACGTAGTTTGCGGCGCGTTCCAGCACCGCTTCCTGGTCCTTCGTGCGCTGCTCCAGCGCGCCGGGGCGGATGCGCCATTTGGCGTCGGGGTTGCGGCGCCAGGTGCCGACGCCCGTGCAGGGCGCGTCGACCAGAACGAGATCGCAGCGGCCCTCCAGATCCTTCAATATGTCGGCCTGCCCCTTCGGCGCGCGGACCTGCACGTTGCGCGCGCCGGAGCGCTCGAGCCGCTCGTAGATCGGCATGAGGCGGCGCCCGTCGGAATCGGTGGCGTAGATCTGGCCGGAATTGCCCATGAGGCTCGCGAGCGCCAGCGTCTTGCCGCCGCCGCCGGCGCAGAGGTCGAGCACCTGCTCGCCCGCCTGCGGCGTCGCCAGCAATGCGGCGAGCTGCGAGGCCTCGTCCTGCACCTCGACGAGCCCCTTCACATAGGCGGGCTCCGCCGACAGCGCGGGGCCGCGGCCGTCGCCCGAGACAGAAATGCGCAGGCCTGATGGCGAGAAGGGCGTCGGGACGGGATCGAGATGCGACAGTTCCTCCAGCGCCTTTTCGCGCGTCGTCTTGAGCAGGTTGACGCGCAGGTCGACCGAGGCGCGGCTGGCCAGCGCCCTGCCCTCGGCAATCGCGTCCCCCCCGAAGGCGCGGGCGAAATGGACGCCAAGCCATTCGGGATAGTCGCCCTGCACATGCTCCGGCGCGCCGTCGAGCGTTGCGCTTTCGAGCCGCGTGCGTTCCTCGTCCGTCAGGGCCGAAGGCGCGTATTTCTCGCCGGAGCAGAGGCGCGCGATCGCTTCAACGTCCATGCCGCGGGAAACCTTCAGCGCGCCGAGCAAGGTCGCGCGCGGCGTCTCCTCGCCCATCAGCCAGGCCGAGGAAGCGCGCGTGCGCAGGGCGTCGTAGATCAGGCTCGCGATGGCCGTACGGTCCTTGGAGCCGGCGTAGCGGTTCTTGCGGCCCCAGTCCTTCAGCGCCTCGCCGACGGGCACGCGCAGGTCGCCGATGGCGGCGAGAATGTCGATGGCGGCGGAGAGGCGGGCTGCGGGCGTCATGTGCTTTTCCTTGGGCCGCCGGTCTCTCACGCGGGGGCGGGCAAGGCAAGCAGCAGAGATGCGGCGCTCAGCGCAGGACCGCGCAATCGATCACGGCGTAGCTCTCGATGCGCAACGTCTCCACCTTCTCGCCGACGAGGCTGGTCTCGAGACGCACGGCCGGCGCCTTCCACAGGCTGGCGCGCAGCGCCGGGTCCAGCGCGGCGTCCGCGGGTGTGGGCGCAACGATATAGGCGGGACCGTCGGGCCGCGCGCAGATCTGCGACAGGCCCGCGCGATCGAGCCTGGGAACGAAGGTCTTCGGCAGGTCGGCGTAGCGGCGGATCAGCCCGCCATTGTCGAGCCCGGCCTTACCGAGCGCCTCCGCGCGCTCGCGGTAGAGCATGGCGAGGTCGCGCGAGAAGACGATGCCCGCGCCCTGGATGTCGCCCAGCCAATGCGCGCGATGCAGCCAGACCCAGGGTTCGACCGAGCCCTGCAGCCACAGGATCTCGCCTTCGCGCGGGGTGAGCTGCGCGAGATTCTGCTGGAGGCGCGCGGCGGCGATTTCCCGCGCATAGGAATCGGGATCGCGCCACAGGCGCGCGCCCGCGACGGCGGCGACCAGCGCCACCGCGAGCAGCGCGAGGCGCGGGATGCGGGCGAGAGCCGGCGGCACGCCGAAGGCCGCGAGCGCGATCGCCGCGAGCAGGATGGCGTCGCCGGCGATGGCAAGCAGGCGCTTCGTGAAGACCGGCGCAAACCCTTCGGTCGCTGGAAGCTCCATCCATTTGAACAGCATGACGGCTGCGGGAACCACGACGACGGCGCCGAGCGCAACCCATGACCAATTCGCGATCTTCGGCGAGATGGCGAGGTCGCCCGAAAGGCGCGGCGTGGCCACGAAAATGGCAATGGCCAGGGCGACCAAGACAACCGGCCCCTGGCTCCACATGGTCCAGGCGAAGGCGAGCATGGCCAGCGCGAATTTTTCACGCGACGATCCGGCTCCCCACTGGATGGCGCAGATCGCGAGCGCGAAGGCCGAAAGGCAGCCGGTGAGCCACCACATGCGCCATGTCTGCGCCTGCAAAAGCAGGAGAGAGGGAACGAAGGCGTCCGCTAACCACGCGACAAAAACGCCGAGCAGGCCGGAGCCGAGCCCGGCGTAGAGCAGATGCTTCAGCCGTCCCTCGCAGCGCGCGGCGGCGAGCAGGATCGTGGCGGCTTGCACCGCCGGCAGAACGAAATCGTCCGGCTTCCAGAAGCGCGGGAAGAGATAGGCGTTGCGATCCATCAGCAGCGCCAGCCATTGCGGATCGACGAGGACGCGCAGGCGTCCGGCAACCGGCGCATCCAGCGCGACGGCGGCGGCCAGCGCCAGTGCGCCGCCGACGGCCAGCAGGAGCCAGCGGCGATCCTCGATGCAGAGCGTGAGACCGATCGCCGCCACGCCCGCCAGCGCCATGATCGGATGGATGGCGGCGCCGCCGCCGAGCAGCGCGAGCGCGGGAACGAGCCTGCCCGAAAGGAATACAGCGAGCGCCAGAAGCGTGAAGGCCTCGGCGAAGGGGCGCGGCTCGGCGAGCGGCTCGGCGTAGGCGAGCAGCTTGTAGGCGCCGTATGTCGCGGGCGCGGCGAAGACGATTGCGGCGGCGGCGAGCGCCCTGCCCGGCGCCATGCGGCGCGCGAGAGCGAGCGCGCCGGAAAACCAGAGAAGCCCGCCGAGCGCGGCGATCAGGGCCGCCGCCGCTGCGAGCGGCATGTGCGCGAGCAGCCAGCGCGCCGCGGGCGTGAACAGGCTGAACTGCGACTGGCCGTCCAGCCGGAACATGAGGTCGCGGCCGACGCCGGCGGGGTCGAGGTCGGCGAGCGCCCGGCCCATGTAGATCTTGGAATCGCCGATCACGCCGGGCCAGGGATGCTCGAGCGCGTAGAAGGCTGCGAGCCCGATCAGCGCGGCGGCGCCGACAGCGAAACGCGCCGCGGACGATGTCCCGGCGCGTGGTTCGTCAGTGTCGTGGGAGGCGATGTCGATGGCGCTCATGCCGCACTCCTGCACGCGCGGCTCAGGCCGGACGGCCGTGGAACAGAAGGAAGCGACGCGACACGAAGTTGAAGATGAAAACGAAGCCAACTGTCGGCGCCTTGGCTGCGGCGACCGCCATGCCCATGCCGCTGACGAAGCCGTACATCAGCGCCTGGTTGAGCGCGAGGCCGGCGAGACCCGTGACGAGAAAGCCGATGAGCTCGCCACGCGCGCCGTAGCGCGAACGTCCCTTGAAGACGAGACGCGTGTTGAGGAGGTAGGCGACGACAAGACCGAGCATGAAGGCCGTGAAAGCGGCCGTGAGATAGGAGACGTGGAAGACGCTGTTGAGAATGACGAGCGACGAATAGTCGACGACCAGCGCAACCGCGCTGGCCGCGCCGTAGCCCACCGCATCCTTCGCGAAGCCGATGAGACCCGCAATCGAAAGGCGCGCCGGCTTCAGCGCGCCCGTGGTTGCGTCGAGGGACATCAGGCGACCTTGCGCGGAACGAGACGCTCGCTCTTGAGGGCTTCCTGCGCGCCGGACACGCCGGCCTCGCCGTATTCGGCGTCCTCGTTGACTTCCCAGGTGTTGTAGACGGTCTCGCCCGAGATGATGTTGAGGGCGGTGAGCATGCCCGTCATCATCGCGTGGTCCTGGTTGTTGTACTTGTGCATGCCGTTGCGGCCAACGAGATGCAGGCCCGGATAGCGGCCGGAGAGTTCGAGGCGGATCACCTCGACGTTGCGGGCGTAGCTGTCGTCGTAGACCGGATAGGCCTTGGGCTGGCGCACAACTGAGGCGTCGACCACGTCGGCGGCCTTCATCAGGCCGATCTTGTCGATCTCCTGCTTGGCGAGTTCAACCAGCGCCTTGTCGTCGGACGCCCAGAGGCCGTCGCCCTCGAAGCAGAAATATTCGAGGCCGAGGCACGTCGAGACGCCATCGGGAATCATCTCCGGCGACCACGAGCGGAAGTTCTGCACGCGGCCGACCTGCACGGATGGATCGTGGATGTAGACCCAGTTGTCGGGCAATTCGACCGACGACTTGCCGATCAGGACGACGGTGAGGAAGTCGCGATACTTGAGGTCGCGCGCGTGCAGCAGCGAGAGCGGCGTCGGGGTGATGGAGGCCATCAGCTCGTTGATCGGCGCCGAGGAGACGACGTTGCGGGCGGCGTATTGCTCCAGCACGCCGTCCTGCCGGCGCACAGACACGGTCCAGATCTTCGACTTCTCGTCATAGGCGAGATGCTCGACCGTGCGGCCCATCTGCACGCGGCCGCCGAAGCCGACGATCTTCTTGGCGGCGGCGTCCCACATCATGCCGGGGCCCTTGCGGGGATAGCGGAAGGATTCGATCAGCGACTTCGCGCCCTCGCCCTTCTTCTTCACGCCGAGCGAGCGGCGCAGGCCATCGATGACGGCCGCGCCCAGGTTGAGACCCTTGATGCGTTGCGCGGCCCAGTCGGCGGAGATCTCGTCGCAGCCCATGCCCCACACCTTCTCGGTGTAGGTCTTGAAGAAGATCGAGAACAGGCGCTCGCCGAACTGGTTGCGCACCCATTGGTGGAAGGTCTTGGGCTCCTTGACGGGGAAGGCCTTGGCATAGGCGAAGGAGGCCATGCACAGCGTCGATTCCCACAGGCCGAGGTTGAACAAGGCCTCGAAGGCCTTGAGCGGATAGCCGTAGAACTTGTTGTTGTAGAAGATGCGCGACAGGCGAGGCCGATCGATGAAATCGTCGGGCAGGATCTCATTCCAGAGATCGACGATCTCCTTCGACTTCGAGAAGAAGCGGTGGCCGCCGATGTCGAACAGGAAGCCCTTGTAGTTGACCGTGCGGCTGATGCCGCCGACGTAGACGGGGTCTTTCTCGAAGACGATGACGTCGCGGCCGTTCTTGGCGAGAGTGTAAGCCGCCGTCAGGCCCGCGGGACCGCCGCCGATCACCGCCGTCTCAACAAATTCCATCGCCGCCGCGCCCCACATTGAAATGCGGGCTGATGATGGGCGCGAGCTCTTAATTTCTGCTTACCAGCGCCGCCCTGCGACGCTGCGTCATTAATGAAACCTGGCGCAGTCAGCGATGTCGAGACTTGGCCATTTCCTTTTCTACAGCAAGGGAATAGCGCGACATTCCGAAGCAAAACACGAAGTAGAATAGCGCTGCGAAGACATAGCCAGTCGCCGTGATTGTCGGCCCCGCCCATTCCGGATCGAGCCGCGCCGTGTCGACAGCGCGCAAGAAATCGAAGATTCCGACGATCGCGACGAGAGTCGTGTCCTTGAACAGGGCGATGAAGGAATTGACGATGCCGGGAATCACGATCGTCAGCGCCTGCGGCAGGATGATCAGCCGCATGCGCTGCGGATAGTTCAGGCCGAGCGCCATTGCCCCTTCGAATTGGCCCTTCGGAATCGCCTGCAGGCCGCCGCGCACGACTTCCGCCATGTAGGCGGAGGCGAAGAGCGCGACGCCGACGAGGGGGCGCAGCAGCCGGTCCGGGGCCCATGATTCGGGCACGAACAGCGGCAGCATGAGATTGGCCATGAACAGCACGGTGATCATGGGAACGCCGCGCATGATCTCGATGAAGCCGATGGAGAAGAATCGCACGATCGGCAGTTCGGACCGCCGCCCGAGCGCCAAGGCCACGCCGAACGGCAGCGAGAAGACGATGCCCGACAGCGCCATGATGAGCGTGACGAGGATGCCGCCCCACATGTCCGTCGGCACGATCGGCAGGCCGAGCAGGGTCGAGCCACGCAACAGCAGCACGGTGAGGATCGGATAGGCGATGAAGAACAGGCCAGCGGCGATTCCGCGCCAGGGCGCGCGGCGGATCAGAAGCCAGGCGATCAGGATCGCGCCGACGACAAAGACGATGTCGACCCGCCAGCGCTCGTCGACCGGATAGGACCCATAGGTGAAGTAACCGGCCTTGCGCCAGATATAGGCCCAGCAGGCCCCTGCCCCCGGCGCGCGGCAGGCTGCGCCGTCGGGCGCGCTCCACACGGCGTCGATGACGAGAAACCGCGCCAGCGGCGGAATCGCCCAGACGAGAAAGGCGACGCCCAGGATCGTGAAGGCCGAGGCGATCGGCCCGGAAAACAGACGGTCGCGCAACGTCGCGACGATTCCGCTGGAGGAGGCCGGCGGCGGGAGGGTCGGCTCGGGCGTCGCGCGGACAAAGGCCGACATGTCAGCGCTCCCTCAGCGACATGCGCGCGTTGTAGGCGTTCATGACGCCCGAGGTGATCAGGCTCGCCACGAGATAGACGGCCATGGTCATGAAGACGATCTGCACGGCCGCGCCGGTATTGTTGAGGACGGTGCCGGAAAAGACGTTGAAGAGATCGGGGTAGCCGATGGCCACCGCCAGCGTCGAGTTCTTGGTGAGGTTGAGATACTGGTTGATCAGCGGCGGGATGATGACGCGCATCGCCTGCGGCATGATGACGAGCTTGCGCGTCGGTCCCGCCCGCAGGCCGAGCGCCGCGGCCGCCTCGCTCTGCCCCTTGGCCACGGCCATGATGCCCGAGCGGACGATTTCCGCGATGAAGGCTGCGGTGTAGAGCGTCAGCGCGAGAAGGAGCGCAACGAATTCCGGCGTCAGGCGCTGCCCGCCGACGAAGTTGAACCCCTTCAGGGTTGGAAATTCGACGCCGACCGGACGGCCGGCGAAGAGGTAGGCGTACGATCAGGGCGAGCGACACCCAGCCGACCGGCGCCTGCTGACCCGTCTCCCGCTGGCGTCGCGCAGCCAAGCCGCGAAAGACGAAGGCGGCCCCTAAGCCGACGATCAGCGCGATTCCGATTGCGCCGGCGCCGGGATGGAACACAGGCGCCGGCACGAACAGGCCGCGGTTGGACAGGAAGGCGATGTCGAGAAAAGGCGCAGCCTGCCTCGGGTTCGGCAGGTTTCCGAGGACCACGTTGTACCAGAAGATGATCTGCAGCAGCAGCGGCACGTTGCGGATCGCTTCGACGTAGACGGCGGCGAGCTTCGCGATCAGCCAGTTTGTCGACAGCCGCGCCGCGCCGATGGCAAAGCCGATGAAGGTCGAAAAGATGACGCCGAGAACGGCGACGAGCAGGGTGTTGAGCAGGCCGACCCAGAAGACCTGGCTATTGGGCGAGGTCGCCGAATAGGGAATGAGCGTCTGGTTGATATCGAACGAGGCCGGCCGGTCCCAGAAGGCGAAGTCCGTGGGAATGCCGCGCGCCTGCATGTTGTTGCGCGCGTTGATGACCGCGCCCGCAAACAGCGCGAGCACGACGACGAGCAGCACGCCCTGGAGAATCAGGCCGCGCCAGAACGGGTCGTTCCAGATTTTCGGCTTCGGAGCCGCGCTCGGCGTCGCGCCTGCTGTCGCGCTCATGGCGCGCCTGACCGATCAGCGGATCGGCGGCGCGTATTGCAGGCCCTTGTTTGTCCAGAGCGCGTTGAGGCCGCGCTGGATCTTCAACTTGGAGCCGGCGCCGACGTTGCGGTCGAAGACCTCGCCGTAATTGCCGACGTTCTTGATGATCCGATAGGCCCAGTCCTTGCCGAGGCCGAGGCCCGTGCCGAAGTCACCCTCCACGCCCAGCAGGCGCTTGATCTCGGGGTTCGGGTCCTTGAGCTTCTCGTCGACGTTGGCCTTGGTGACCCCGAGTTCCTCGGCGATCAGCATGGCGTAATGCGTCCATTTGATCAGGTTGAACCACTGGTCGTCGCCCTGGCGCACGACCGGGCCGAGCGGCTCCTTGGAGATGACTTCCGGCATGATCACGTGGTCTTCCGGATTGCCGAGCTTGGTGCGCTCGCCGTAGAGCTGCGACATGTCGGTGGTGAAGCTGTCGCAGCGGCCGGTGTCGTAGGCCTTCAGCGCCTCGTCGGCGGTGGCGAACACGACCGACTCGTATTTCATGTTGTGGGTGCGGAAGAAGTCCGCGAGGTTGAGTTCGGTCGTGGTGCCCTGCTGTACGCAGACCGAGGCGCCAGACAGTTCCATCGCCGAATTCACGTTGAGCTTCTTGCGGACCATGAAGCCCTGGCCGTCGTAATAGGTGACGGGTCCGAATTCGAAGCCCTGCCCGACTTCGCGCGACTGGGTCCAGGTCGTGTTGCGCGAGAGGACGTCGATCTCGCCTGATTGCAGGGCGGTGAAGCGGTCCTTGGCGCTCAGCGGCGTGAAGCGCACCTTGTTCGCGTCGTTGAAGATCGCCGAGGCCACAGCGCGGCAGAACTCGATGTCGAAGCCCTTCCACTGGCCCTTGTCGTCGGGCAGGCCGAAGCCGGCGATACCGGGGTTCGAGCCGCAGACCAGTTCGCCGCGTTTCTTCACCGCATCGATCGTCGGGCCAGCGGCGGCGACGCCTGGCAGGGCCACCGAAGCCGTGAGGGCGAGCGCGAGAAGCGGGCGGAAGGATCGGGTCATGGAGCGTCCGTCAGGTTCGAGAACTTTTCGAGGCGCCGGTCGTCAGCGGCCCAGTGGGGCCAATAACAAGCGTTTCGGTCGCGCCGGTCAAGCCGCAAGTCCATGCTCGACGCATGGCTCCGGGGAGGCTACGAACGAGGCGCCGGGAGCATGACATGACCAAATCGACCAAGGATGGACGCAGCAAGATGGGCAGCCGCACACGGCTTGTGCACGCCGGCCGCGCGCCCTTCGAGAATCATGGCTTCGTCAACACCCCGATCTGGCGCGGCTCGACGGTGCTCTATCCCAACACGGAGGAGCTCTACGCGCGCCGGCAGAAATACGTCTACGGCACCAAGGGCACGCCGACGACGGATTCGCTGGAGGAGGCATGGACGGAACTCGCGGGCGCCGCCGGCACGGTTCTCGCTCCCTCCGGCCTCTCGGCCATCGCGCTCGCCATGTTCACCGTGGCGAAGGCCGGCGGGCACGTGCTGGTGACCGACAGCGCCTACCGCCCGACGCGCGTCTTCTGCGACACGATGCTGGCGAAGTTCGGCGTCGAGACCACCTATTTCGATCCGCTGATCGGCGAAGGGATCGCCGCGCTCATGCGCCCCAACACGATCGCCGTCGTCGTCGAGGCTCCGGGCTCGCAGAGTTTCGAGATGCAGGACATTCCCGCAATCGCCGCTGTCGCGCACGCGCGCGGGGCCTGCGTGATCATGGACAATACCTGGGCGACGCCGCTGTTCTTCCCGCCGCATGCGCGCGGCGTCGATCTCGCAATCGAGGCCGGCACGAAATATCTCTCGGGACATTCGGACCTGCTGCTCGGTCTGGTTTCCGCGAACGACGAGTGGTGGCCACGCCTGCGCGAGACCTATGACACGATGGCCAATTGTGCGGGGCCGGAGGATGTATTCCTCGCGCTGCGCGGTCTGCGCACGATGGAGCTGCGTCTGCGCGAGGCGGAGCGGCAGGGGCTGGCGCTGGCAAACTGGCTGGCTGCGCGCCCGGAGGTTTCGCGTGTTCTGCACCCTGCCCGGCCTGATGACCCCGGCCACGCCATCTGGAAACGCGATTTTCTCGGCTCGTCAGGCTTGTTTTCGGTCATCCTGAAGCCGGCGTCTAAAAAAGCGGTGGCGGCGCTGCTGGACAGCCTCGAATTGTTCGGTCTCGGCTATTCGTGGGGCGGGTTCGAAAGTCTCGTGGTGCCCTTCGATTGTGCGCCTTACCGTTCCGCTACCCGGTGGGAGCCCGAAGGCCCGGCCCTCAGATTCTCGGTCGGGCTCGAGAATATCGAAGACCTGCAGGACGATCTCGAAAAAGGCTTCGCGCGGTTGCGCGCCGAGACTTAAATCCAGACACAAAAAAAAGCGCGGCCGAGCCGCGCTTTCTGTTTTGACACGTTGAAGCGTGATTACGCCCTGCCGCGCCGAACGAGGCCGACGATCGCCGAGACGACAAAGAGAATAATCGCCGCCCAGAAGAGCATCTTGGCGCCGCCCATTGCGGTGCCGGCGACGCCGCCAAAACCGAAAATCGCGGCAATGATCGCGACGACCAGGAAGATAACGGCATAATGCAGCAGGCTACCCATTGGCGCTTTCCTTTCTGTTGCCCCGTGTGACGAAATCGAGGCGCTGAACCTGCTGCGATAACGGCGATTGTGCGGCGGAGGTTCCAAGGCGACGGTCGCGCTTTTAGAAAAAAATTGAGAAGCGCACGACGTTCGCCGGTGCGGGAACCGCAAGCGCGGGCATGAGTTGATAGCCTCGAACCCGGCGTTTGCACGTTGGTTCATTCATTCACGCGAGGATACTTCTCATGAGCAGCACCACCGACAAGATCAAGGGTCTGGCCAATGAAGCGATTGGCAACGCCAAGCAGGTCGCCGGCAAGGCGCTCGATCGCCCGGACATGGAGGCCGAAGGCGTGCTCCAGGAGCGCAAGGGCGAAGCCCAGCAGGCCGTCGGCAAGGGCAAGGATGCGGTCAAGAAGGTCATCGACAAGGCCTGACCGCCCTTTTCAGGAATTGGCCCGGCGACGCATCTGCGTCGCCGGGTTTTCTGTACTCGAAGACGCGAGCCGGCCATGTCTCTGCTGATATGCGAAGATGACTTTCTGATTGCGCTCGAACTCAGCGAGGAAGCGGATCGTCGATCGATCGAGGGCGTCGTCGTCGTTGCGAATTCTGATGATGCGCTCCGGGCGCTCGATGGCGGCGACTTTTCCGCCGCGATAGTCGATCTCCATCTGGCCGATGGTCGGTCAGGGCCGCAGATCGCCCGGCGTCTGGCCGACCGCAACATTCATACTGTCATCTTGTCCGGCGGCGAACTGCACTGCGACGAGTTGGCCGACGCTGCGCATATATTCATTCGCAAGCCGACGCCTGCCGACATCATCATCGATTGTGCCGAACTCGGCTTCGCTCGCGCGTAATTCACCTTAGATCAAACGCAAAAACGCCCGCTCTGATCGAGCGGGCATTTTTCGTATCGGACGATCTTCGCTTAGCGAAACAAAAAGTAGATCAGAAGGATTACGGGGATCGGCACGCCGATCAGCCACAACAACAATCCACGGCCCATGACATCCCCCAAAATTGATGAGAAACGGCGCTGCCTCACCGCGAGCAGAACGCCCGCGAAAATTCAGGTGGACGGACCAATTGCTCGCCCGTGCGGGGCAGCAGGTCGAACGAGCCTCCGATCCGTCCGAGGCCAAAACACCCCTGCTTTCGCTTGGTTCCGTCTCTCTCTCAAAATTATTTTGTCGGCGCCTCTCGTCCGCGGCAGATCCCCGATCACGAAAATTTTATGATGCGTGGAACCGGGAACCGTTTCGCGGGTTTCCACCTAAAGCACAGTCTTGGCAATCTGCGCTGGAGTTGTCGAAATGGCTGAATGCGGGACGGTCGAGCCCTCCTACGAAACGCGAGCGCGCACGGAGAGTCTCGAAGAGACAGAGAGCAAGGGCCGCTCATTTGGGTTTGCGCGATTTTCGGCTCAGGTGGCCGCCCTCGCCGGCCGCCCCGTGACGTTCGCGCTGGCCGTCGGCATTGTCATTCTCTGGGGTATTTCGGGCCCGATATTCAAATGGTCGGATACCTGGCAGCTGGTCATCAACACCGGCACCACCATCGTCACTTTCCTGATGGTTTTCCTGATCCAGAACGCGCAAAATCGTGACGCTATGGCGATCCAGTTGAAGCTGGACGAGCTGATCTGCGCAACGAAAGATGCGCGCGAGAAACTCATTGGGATCGAGGACATGGACGATGTCGTGGTCGCGCGGATGAAGTCGGAAATCGAGGCGCGCGGCACGGCCGCGCCGCAGCGCGCAGCGGCGAACTGACGTCAGCCGGATGGTCGCAACACCTCAACGTTTCGTCGGCTACAACGTACTGCTGCTCGGCTTCGGCGCCTTTGCGCTGTTCATCATCGTCGCGACATCGGTTCTCTATTCAAGCAAGACGCAGGGCTATGCCGCCGAAGCGCTGAAGGCGGCGCGGCTGGACGGGCTGCTGCTGAAGTACGAGGGCGATCTGCTCGATACGGAAACCGCCTTGCGCGGGTATCAGCTCACCCGGCAGGAGAGCTTCCTCGCGCCCTACACCGACGCGATGAAGGAGATCGGCGCCGACACCGAGGCTCTGCGCAGCAATGTCGCCTCGCATATGGAAAAGACGATTGATCCCTCCGAAATCGAGGATCTGATCCGGCTTGGCGAAGCGAAACTTTCATCCGTCCGGCGAAACCTCGAAGAAGCGCGGGCCGGCAAGCTCGACGCGGACTCAATCAGAATCGCGTCTGACCGCGGCAAGGACACAATGGACGCCGTCCGCGCCAAAGTGGATGCGC
>CAMFKC010000011.1 GCA_945956975.1 uncultured Methylocystaceae bacterium
GCCAGAAGCAAGGTCTCTTCATCTTCGATGAACCGGAAGCCGCGCTCTCCCCGGCGCGACAGATCGAATTCCTGAAGCTGCTGCGCAAGATGGAGCATTCCGGCAATGCGCAGGTGATCATCGCCACACATTCGCCCCTGCTGATGGCCTATCCCGGCGCCGACCTGCTTCACCTGACGAAATACGGGCTCGCGCCGGCGCGGCTGGCGGATCTCGACCATTTCCGCTTGATGCGCGAATTTTTCGGCGATCCCGACGGCTTCGTCGCAACCATGCTCGAGATGTGACCCACCCCCTCCCGCCATCGCCCCCGCCGCCAGCCGTCAGCCTCTCGGCCATGTTCCGCCTGCGGCCGGGGCCGAAGCGCATCTGGTTCGGCGTTCGGGCGGCGCTCGCCATGGGCGCCTGCATTGTCGCCGGCTGGGCGTCGGGCAATCCGGGCGCGGGCCTGCTCGCCACGCTCGGGGCGTTTTCGGCGCTCTACGGCAGCGGGCGGCCCTATCGGCATCGCGCCGCGCTGCTCGCCATCATCGGCATCGGCTTCGTCGTGTCGGTGGTTGGAGGCGTCGCGGCGGCGACGGCCGCTTCCGCGTGGCCGGGCGTGCTGCTGGCGGCGGGCATCGCTTTCGTCGCGGCCTTCCTGTGCAGCGCGCTGATCGTCGGGCCGCCCGGCGCCTATCTGTTCGCGCTCGCCTGCGCGGCGGCCACGCACATGCATGGGCATGGCGCACATCTCGGCGCGATCGCATCCTACGTCGGCGCGGGCGCCGCGGTCGCGTGGGCGTTGCAGATGGCGGGCGCGCTGATCCGCCCGCGCTGGCCGGAAGAAAAGGCGCTGAAGGCTGCGGCCGAATCCGTCGCCGTCTATGCGGAAAAGGCCGCCGCTCCCGAGGCCGACATGCAGCGCCATGCGACCGCGCTCGCGCTGCATGAAGCCTGGCTCAACCTCGTCGCGCGCCAGCCCGGACGGGCGCAGCCGGACGACCGGCTGCATCGCCTGCGCGCCTTGAGCCGCGAATTGCACCGCATCTTCGCGGCCGCGATTGCGGGCGAGGGTGGGGCGGAAGCGGCGAAGGCCGCCCGCGCCGTTGGCGCACGAGCGGACGATCCGCCGCCCGTGCCCGCCAACGACGCGCTCTACAAGCCGCTCGCCTACATTAGGTCGCGCGAGATGCTGGCCATGTCGCTGCGGCCGGGTTCGACGCCGATGCGCATCGCGCTGCGCGTCGGCGCGGCGGCGCTGATCGCGGGCGGCATCGGCGCGCTGATGGGCCTCGACCGCGCCTATTGGGCGATCGCGGCGGCGGTGCTGATGCTCTACCAGGGGCTGGATTTCACGCGCGCCATGCAGCGCGGGCTCGAGCGCACCCTCGGCACGTTCGCGGGCCTCGTGCTGGCGGCGGGCTTGATGAGCGCGCATCCGCAAGGGCTCGCGCTCGCCGCCATCATCATGGTCCTGCAATTCCTGATCGAGCTTGTCGTCGTGCGCAATTACGCGCTGGCGACGGTCTTCATCACGCCGATCGCGCTCGTCGTCGCGGAAGCCGCGACGCCGGCTGGTGACATCGGGGAATTGCTGGTCGACCGCGGCGTCGACACGGCCATCGGCTGCGCGGTCGGGCTCGTCGTGCTCTACGCGACCTCGCATCGCAGCGGCGTGCGGCTGCGCCAGGCGCTGGACGCGACCATCGCCGCCGCGCGGGATCTGCTGCCGATGCTCGCCGCCGGCAAGGTCACCAGCGCGCAGGCGCGCCGCGCGCGCTCGGTGCTGCGCAATGCCGCCGTCGACATGGTGCTGCTGTACGAGGAGCAGACCGGCACTGGCGGGAGGGCGCGCGAGGAGGCGGACCGGCTCTGGCCGGCGACAGTGGCGGCGCAGCGCCTGGCGTTTCGCATTCTCGCGGCGTGCTGGGACATGGAGGCGACCGGGGCGCTGGTCATTTCAGCGGACGAGGCTGCGCAACTCGGAGCGGCGTTGCAGAAGATCGAGAGCGAAGCGCCTGCCTTGCCGGAAGGTTTTCTCGTCGGCGAGATCACAACTCTTCACGCGGCTTTGGCTAAGGTCCAAACCTAGAATCCTCATCCTGAGGAGCCCGCGCAGCGGGCGTCTCGAAGGATGGCAGGGCCAGGGATTGGTGAGGCGGCCATCCTTCGAGACGCGATGCTTTGCATCGCTCCTCAGGATGAGGATTGTTGTTGCTGATTCACCGGATTGGCCAGGCCCATGCGATCAGCGGCGTGCCGACGATCAGCACGAGGAGCGAGAGCGGCAGGCCGAGGCGCGAATAATCGGCGAATGTGTAGCCGCCGGGCTCCTTCACCAGAAGGTTGTTCTGGTGGCCGATGGGCGAAAGGAAGTCGCAGGCCGCGCCGAGCGCCACCGCCATCAGGAAGGGATCGGGATTGTAGCCGAGCGATTTGGCGAGCTGCGCCGCAATCGGGCCCATGATGATGACCGCGGGCGCATGATGCATCACCGGCGTCACCAGCATGGACACGAGCAGCACGAAGCCGAGCGCCAGCAGCGGCGCGAGATTGCTCGCGACGGACGTGAGATGCGTCGCGACAAGTTGCGTGACGCCGACGTCCTTCAGCGCCTCGCCGACCGGCAGCAGGCAGGCCAGCATGACGATGACGGGGCCCTCGAGCGCGGCATAGGCGTTTTTCAACGTGATCTGATTGGTCAGGATGACGCCGACAGCTGCGCCGAAAAAGGCGACCTGAACCGGCGCGACATGGGTCAGCATCAGCGCCAGCGCGACGGCAAGGATGGCAAGCGAGACCCAGCCCTTTTCAGTGCGCTCGAGTTCGAGATTGCGGTCCGCCAGCGGCAGGCAGCCGAGTTCGGCGAGAGTAGTGGGCAGGCTCGTTTCCATGCCCTGCAGCACGATCACGTCGCCGGCGCGGAAGATGTGCTGGCGCAACAGTCCGCGGGTCGCGCCACTGGCCCGCGTCACCGCGAGCAGGTTGACGCGGTGGCGCTGGCGCAGGCGCATCTGCTCGGCGTTGAGCCCGAGCATCGGCGAATTGGCGCTGACGATCGCCTCCACGGTCGTCATGTCCGCGACGTCGGCGTCTTCGTCTTCGATCTCCTGCTTGGCGGCGAGCTCCAGTTTCTCGCGCGCGACCAGCGCCTTCACGACGTCGGGGCTCGACTGCACGATCAACGTGTCGCCGGCGGCGAGCGGCCAGTTGCGCGAGGGGATCGGGTGCCGCCTGCCGCTGCGCAGGACCTCGGTGACGATCAGATCGCCCTCGCCGACGTCCTCGACCGCGCCGATGGTCTTGCCGACGAGCGCGACGCCCTCGGGGATGGTGAACTCGGTCGTGTATTTGCCGACGTCGAATTTCTCCTCGTCGCTCGGCTTGCCCTTGCGGTCGCCGGGCAGCAGCCGCCAGCCGACGGAGAGGAAGAGAATGGCGAGAAGCGTCAGCGGCAGGCCCACCCAGATGAAGTCGAACATCGTGAAAGGCTCGCCGCCGGCTTCGCGCCTGACGCTTGCGATCAGCAGGTTGGGGGAGGTGCCGACAAGCGTCATCGTTCCGCCGATGAGCGAGGCGAAGGACAACGGCATGAGATAGAGCGACGGCGACTGCCCGTTGCGCCGCGCCGTCTGGATGGCGATCGGCAGGAACATGCCGAGCGTGCCGACATTCTTGATGACGGCCGAAAGAAACGCGACGCAGGCGGCAAGCACGCCAACGCGCAGGCTCGTCGTGGGAGCCCGCTGGAGCAGGGCGCGCACGGCGTCGTCGAGAATGCGCGACCGCGCGATGGCGCGGCTGACGATCAGAACCGAGGCTATGATGACGACCACGGGGCTCGCAAAGCCCTCGAAAGCGTGATCCGGCTTGACGACGCCGCAGGCGAGCGCGGCGAGCAGCGCGCCCATCGCGACCATGTCGTAGCGCCATCGGTCCCAAACGAAAACGGCCAACATGACGACGACGATGGCCGTTGCTTCGATCTGGATGAGGGTCACGGCGCTGCCTCGCGTGCTTATGCACAGCGCTCAACGCTTCAGCTCGCGTTTAGTCCCACTCGCGACGGCGGTTTTTTCAGCGCCGTCAGACCGCCAGTTCCCAGCCGTTCATGCCGAGCCGTTCCTGCGGTGTGAAGCGGGACTTGTAGCCCATCTTCCTGGAGCCCTCGACCCAGTAGCCGAGATAGACGTGGGGCAGGCCGAGCGCGCGGGCGCGCTCGATGTGATCCAGGATCATGTGGACGCCGAGCGAGCGTCCGGCCTCGTCGGGCTCGTAGAAGGAATAGACCATCGACAGGCCGTCCGCGAGCACGTCGGTCAGGCAGCAGGCGATGAGTTCGGCGCGGCCGTCCGCGTCGGGCCGGCGATACTCGACCATGCGCGTCTCGACATGGCTGTCCTCGACCATCATCGAGAAGTCGAGCACGCTCATGTCGGCCATGCCGCCGTCGCCGTGGCGGGAATCCACGTAGCCGCGGAAGAGGGAATATTGTTCGCTGGTCGCCTGTGCGGGCGCCAGCGTGGCGGAAATGTCGGAATTGCGCTGGAGGACGCGGCGCATGGTGCGGCCCGGGCGGAAGTCGTCGACCAGCACGCGCACGGAAACGCAGGCGCGGCAATTCTCGCAGGCCGGCCGATAGGCGATGGTTTGCGAGCGACGGAAGCCGGACTGCGTCAGCGCGTCGTTGAGGCGGATGGCGCGGCGGCCGACGAGATGCGTGAACACCTTCCGCTCCTCGCGGCCCGGCAGGTAGGGGCAGGCGGAGGGCGCCGTCAGGTAGAATTGCGGGGCGTCGCGCGGCTCTCTCGTCAAGGCGTCTCAGCGCTCCACACGTTTCGCGCGGCGGGTTCGATTCCGCCGCGCGAGGAATCTTGCGCGAAAGGGGGGAGGCCGCGCAAGGGACTTATGACGCGCGGCGCACGACGACCAGCCCGGCGAGAATGTCGTGCAGGCAGCGCTTCTCGGGCGTTATCAGCGAGGTGAGAAGGACCAGACCACCCGTGACATACCAGCTCAGCCAGAACAGCACGCCGTGCACGGCGGCGTTGATGAAGGGCACGGGCTGGCCATTGGTCAGCCGCACCTCGAGGTCCATCGCCTTCATGCCAGGGGTCGCCATGTTGCGGCCCGACACCGTCATGCCGTTGTAGAAGAAGGCCACGACCGGGAGGATGATCGGCGGCAGGAAGAACCACGACAGGCCGAGCGTGAGGAAGCCGAGCCCGAGGAAGATCACGGCCGAGATGATCGACACGAGAATGAGGTCGAGCAGCACGGCGATCATGCGGCGCGTGCGCACGCTGGCCAGCGCCTGCGGCGGCAGGACAGGCATGTAGCCCGTCTGCTGGGAGGTGTTGAAGCCCGTCGTATTGCTCATGGACGCTATCTCCGCGGGCCGAATGGCCCGGCGCCGGAAATGTGGTAGAGCCGGGCGTGCTTAACAAGAGATAACCGGCGGGCCGGGCGAGGAAATGAACGGTAATTCCAAAATTGGCCGCGTTTTCAACGCCGTGCGCGCCTGCTGTCAAAAACCGGGAGCCACCTTTTGACGGCGCGCTCGAAGGGCCTGTTCTGGCTGGCGGTTACGATCCTGATCTGGGGCGCCTACATGCCGGTCGGCAAGGTGGTGTCGCAGGCGATCGACCCCTACTGGATCACCGGCATCCGCTATCTTTTCTCGGGCCTGTTTCTCGCAATCATCGTCACGGCTCTGGAGGGCCCGGACGCGCTGATCCCGCCGCGCAAGGATCTGTTCTGGCTGATCCTGCTGGGCGCGCTCGGCTCGGCGGGGTTCGGGCTGTTCTCCTATCTCGGCGTGCGGCTGACGCGGCCGGAGCACGCCGCCGCCATCAGCGTGATGACGCCGATCAACGTGGCGGTGTGGCGCGCGCTCGAGGCCCGCGCCCTGCCGCCGCGCAACGTCGTGATCGCCGCGATCGCCGTGGTCGGCGGCGCGCTGCTGGTGGTAACGCGCGGCGACCTGACGACGCTGGCCTCCGGCGGCAGCATGATCGGCAATCTGCTGGTCTTCATCTCCTCGCTGTGCTGGAGCTTCTACACGATCAAGGCGCAGACGATGGTCGGCTATTCGGCCCTGCGCCTCACGACGCTGACCTGCCTGCTCGGCGCGCCGGTCGGGCTAGCGCTGGCCTTCGTGATGACCGGCCTCGGCCACGCGACGCCGCCGCATTTCGCCGACTTCCTGCCGATCTGGCCGCAGATCATCTATCTCTTCATCTTCGTTTCCGCCGTCTCGATCATCACCTGGAACCTTGCGGTGCGGCTCGTTGGCGCGCAGACGGCGACGCTGGTCTCGACCTTCACGCCGGTCATTCCCTTCGCCTGGGCGGCCTGGGGCGGGCGGATCTTCACGCTCTGGGAGATTGTCGGGGTGGTGGTGATCATGGCCGCGATCCTGGCGCATAATCTCAACGAGCAGCGCAAGGCGCGGGCGTTGAGGGTGGCCTGAGGGTGATCCAGGCATGGCGCGCCAAGCCGGGAGCGCCGGCCTCCGGCCGGCATGCCAGCCGGAGGCTGGCGGTCCCGGATTTGGCAAGGCGAGGGGGAGGGATGATGCACCGACTTTGCGCACTCGCGTTTCTTCTGACGCTGGCGAGCGCCGCCCCGGCAGAGGAAGCGCGCCGCGCCAAGGGCAAGTTGGAGCCGAAGAAGCCGAACCCTTGCGCTGTCCATGGGCCGGGCTTCACGATGCTGCCGGGCACGACGACCTGCGTGCGGATCGGCGGGGCGGTGGAGGGCGACCTGAGCGTTGGGCGAGGGAGCGCGCCGAACTTGGGGATCAAATAGGCTTGTGTTGACAATGTGCGGACGCGTCGCCATCTTCATCGCATGTCCGCACCCACCGCCACCGCCGACGTGAACATTCATCTGCGCGCCCGTCCGCAGGATCGTGAACTGATCGACCGGGCCGCCGAAGTCGTCGGGACCAACCGGTCGCAATTCATGCTGCTGGCCGCGCTCAGCGAAGCGCGAAACGTGCTGCTGGACGAGACAACCGTCCGGGTCGATCCTGAAACCCACGCGCAATTCGTGGCCGCCCTCGACGCTGCGCCGGACTCCGAGGGCTATCGACGGCTGATGAGCGCGCGTCCGCCGTGGAGCAAATGAAGCTCATCGCGCCCATCGCGCTTGCTGCCGAACACCATCTTGCGGATTTCAATTCTGGCGTTGCCACGCTCGACGACTGGCTGAAGCGCCGGGCGCGCGCCAATCAGGCGAGCGGGGCGTCCCGAACCTATGTCGTCGCCGACGGGCGGGGCCGTGTCTTCGGCTATTACGCGATAGCCTCCGGCGCGCTCGGTCTGGCGGAGGCGCCGGGCCATGTCCGGCGCAACATGCCCGATCCCATCCCGATGGCGATCATCGGCCGCCTCGCCGTCGATACGTCACAACAGGGACGGGGACTGGGGGTCGGGCTTCTGCAGGACGCGGTGCTGCGCATCCGCCATGCGGCTTCGATCATGGGCATTCGTGGGATGCTGGTGCACGCGATCTCGGACGAGGCGAAGCGCTTCTATGAACACCACGGGTTCGTTGCGGGCGTGGGCCAACCGATGACGCTCGTGCTGCCCCTGGGGCGGGAGTAGTCAGCCCGCACCGCAACGCCGTTGGAAGTCGTGTTCGAGCCGAGCGAGGCGCGCCCTACGCCACGCCTTCCCTCCTGATCTTCTCCGCCACGCGCACCGCGAAATACGTCAGCACGCCATCGCAGCCCGCGCGCTTGAACGCCAGCAGGCTTTCGATCATCGCCTTCTCGCCGTCGATCCAGCCGTTCTGCGCGGCGGCCATGATCATCGCGTATTCGCCGCTGACCTGATACGCGAAGGTCGGGCGGCCGAACGTGTCCTTCACGCGGCGGATGATGTCGAGATAGGGCATGCCCGGCTTCACCATCACCATGTCGGCGCCTTCGGTCAGGTCGAGCTCGACCTCGTGCAGGGCCTCGTCCGTGTTGGCGGGGTCCATCTGGTAGGTGCGCTTGTCGCCGATCAGCGTCTTGTTGGTGCCGACCGCATCGCGGAACGGGCCGTAGAAGGCCGACGCATATTTGGCGGCGTAGGACATGATCTGCACATGGCCGAAGCCTGCGGCGTCCAGGCCCTCGCGCAGCGCGCCGACGCGGCCGTCCATCATGTCGGAGGGCGCGATGACGTCGGCGCCCGCGCGCGCCTGGTTCAGCGCCTGCTCGACGAGGATGTGCACGGTCTCGTCGTTGAGGATGTGCTCGCCCTCCATCACGCCGTCATGGCCGTGGCTGGTGTAGGGGTCGAGCGCGACGTCGGTGACGATGCCGATGTCGGGGGCGACCTCGCGGATGGCGCGGCAGGCGCGGCAGACGAGGTTCTGGTCGTTGAGCGCCTCGGAGCCCGTGGGGTCGCGCAGGTCGGGATCGGTGTAGGGGAAGAGGGCTATTGCCGGAATGCCGAGCGAGGCGGCGTGGGCCACGGCCTTGACCGCCTCGTCAACCGAATAGCGGAACACGCCGGGCATGGAGGCGACAGGGACCTGCACCTTCTCGCCGTCGACCACGAAGATCGGCCAGATCAGGTCGTTGATCGTCACCACGTTCTCGCGCACGAGGCGACGGGACCAATCCGTGCGGCGATTGCGGCGCGGGCGGTGGGTGAGGTCGAGCTTGCGGGCGAGCGTGGTCTTGGCGTCCATGGGTCTTTCCCCGAGCATTTTGGCGGCACATTAGGACCCTGCGTGCGCACGGACAAGCGCTTGCCGGATGCTTTGCAGGACCGCTGGCCTTCAGGCCGGCATTCGGCGCAGGGCCGGCCTGAAGGCCGGCGGTCCCGGAGCGGGCCGGTGTTGGCGCGCGCCCGCCAAATGTTCTATCCCTGCCGCCATGAACGCCACGACCGACGAAGCCATCTGCCTGCGCCGCGGCGCGATCGGGCATATCACCCTCAACCGTCCGCAGGCGCTGAACGCGCTGACGCTGAACATGGTGCGCGCGATCTCCGCCGCGCTGGACGAATGGGAGCGCGATACGGCGGTCAAGGCCGTGGTGGTCGAGGGCGCGGGCGACCGCGCCTTCTGCGCGGGCGGCGACATTCGGCTCCTGTGGGAGCAGGGGACGGCTGGCGACCACAAGGCGCAGCTCGACTTCTGGCGCGAGGAATATGTCCTCAACGTCCGCATCAAGAATTATCCCAAGCCCTATGTCGCCTTGATCGACGGCATCGTGATGGGCGGCGGCGTCGGCGTGTCGCTGCATGGTTCGCATCGCATCGCCAGCGATGGCTTCGCCTTCGCCATGCCGGAGGTCGGCATCGGCTTCTTCCCGGACGTCGGGGCCACATGGTTCCTGCCGCGGCTGGCGGGCCGTACCGGAACCTACCTCGGCCTGACCGGCGCGCGCGCCAAGGCCGGCGACGCGGTGGCGCTCGGCCTCGCCGAGGCGCATGTCGCGCGCGCGCAGATTCCGGACTTCGTGGCTGCGCTGGAGGCGGGCGAGGCGGTCGATGCGGCGGTGGCGCGTTTCCGCAGCGAGGCGGCCCCCGGTCCGATCGTGCAGAACCGGGCCGTGATCGACGCGGCCTTTTCCGCGTCCACCGTGCCAGAGATCCTGGCGCGCCTTGCCGCCGACGGATCGGACTTTGCAAAAGACGCCGCCAAGCAGATGGGCCAGAAGGCGCCTCTATCGCTCGCCATCGCGCTGCGGCAGATGCAGGTCGGCGCGGACCTAACCTTCGAGGAGGCCATGCGAACGGAATTCCGCATCGTGTCGCGCATCTGCCGCGGGGCGAACTTCTACGAGGGCGTGCGCGCGACCATCATCGACAAGGACCAGAAGCCCGAGTGGAGGCCGGCCCGCCTCGAGGACGTCACGCAGGCCGAGGTGGACGCCATCTTCGCGCCGCTCGGCGCAGACGAACTCGACCTCTCCGCCGTCGCGGAGCACGCGGCGTGAACCGACCGCAGGACATGGACACGGGCGCGGCGATCCGGCTCGGCGAAAAGGCGCTCGATCCGAACGCCACGCGCTGGGGCCTGCTGCTGGTCCTGTTCATGCGCGTGGTGGCGGGCCTATGGATCCTGCAGGGCCTGGTGCAATGGCAGATCGTGCTCACGGCCCAGTCGGACCTGTTTTCGTCCATTCCGACGCCGACGGCGGTGGCCATCGTCTATTTCGCCGTCATGGACCTGCTGGCGGCTGTCGGGCTCTGGCTCGCCACTGCCTGGGGCGGCGTGCTGTGGCTGCTGGTGGCGTTGTCGCAGATCCTCGTCGCCTTCCTGATCCCCGACTTCTTCGGCGGCGGGCTGCTGGTGGTGGCGCTCGACGTCATCCTGATCGGCCTCTACCTGCTGCTCACCTACGAAGCGGGGCGCGAGCCCGACCGCCGCAGCGCGCCGCGCCGCGCGGCAACGCGGCTGTGGAACAGGTCGTGGAGGGTCTGGGAGAATTTCAAACGGTAGGCGGGCGCCGGGACCGCCGGCTTCCAGCCGGCTTTTCGAACGGCTGACAGGGCCGGCCGGAGGCCGGCGGTCCCGGCTGGCCCGGGGCGCCTTCAGGGCTCGTCCGGTAACCGCGACATCATCGTAAATGATTGTTTTGATTCACTGACCGTTCACCGCAAATCGCAGCCTTGGGGTAAACGCCGGATTCAGCCTGTTACTTAAACTGGTTTTCATTCGCACCGCCTAAATTGCTCGTAACGAAGCCGGACAAACACCGGCCGGGGAAGCAAAGAACAGGGGTGCAGTGATGAACCAGGTTGCGAAAGCCGAAACCGCCAATGCCCGCGCCGAGCGCATGGGCGAAGTCCGTCCGGTCTATCTCGAGGCGCTGACGCTGGTGGAGCGCCTCCACCGCCGCCTCCTCGACGTCATCAAGGACGAGTTCGACCGCCGCGGCCGGTCCGACATCAATTCCGTGCAGGCCCTCCTGCTCTACAACATCGGCGACAAGGAACTGACCGCTGGCGAGCTGCGCACCCGCGGCTACTATCTCGGCTCGAACGTCTCTTACAACGTCAAGAAGCTGGTCGAGATGGGCTATCTCCATCATGCCCGTTCCCGCGTGGACCGTCGCGCCGTGCGCATCAGCCTGACGGACAGCGGCCGCGAGGTCCATCGCATCGTCGCCAGCCTCTACGACAAGCACGTGATGACGGTCGAGCAGATTGGCGGCATCACCTGCGACGAGTTCAAGCAGGTCAACCAGGCCCTCATCCGCCTGGAGCGCTTCTGGACCGACCAGATCCGCTATCGCCTCTGAGCCTTTCCACTACCAAGGGCTTCCCCGAAAGCCCGTCGGACCCCGGTCCGGCGGGCTTTTCGTTTGACCGTGTGTTGCCAATAGGCCACATGGTGGCCCTCGTGCACATCAGCAACGTCCGGACCCTGGGAAGTCACAAATTCGCCAGCTTGTTGGGGCCTTTTTAACCGTGACGATGACAGGGTTCGGCCGTTGCGTTCGGTCGCGCCATAGTTCCCATCGAGCGTCTTGAGCTTTACTGTCCGGCGGTCCTCGCGCCGGGTGGGGCAGGGGCGTTCCGCTTGATCTGGATTTCGCTGCCCATGACTTCCAAAGTTTCCGCCACCGGAACCTCTCTTTCCCGCCGCGCCTTCGCCGGCGGGGTCTCCGCGCTCGGGATGGCCGCCGCCCTCGGCGTCAATTCCGCCTTCGCCGCGCCGGCCGACGGTTTCGGCCAGGCCGAGTGGGCCCAGCGCTTCGATTCTGACTCGCGCCTCGTCGTGCCGCGTTCGACCACCCCGCTTCTGTCGCAGCAGACCCTCAACGCCACCGAGGCGGCGATCCAGCGTTACCAGCAGGTCGTGCAATCCGGCGGATGGCAGCAGGTCAACGGGCCGACCTTGAAGACGGGCGTTCGCTCCCAGGCCGTCGTCGCGCTGCGCGAACGCCTGATGCGCTCGGGCGACCTCGACTCGCAGGCCGGCATGTCCCCGGTGTTCGACTCCTACGTCGCGGCCGGCGTGAAGCGCTTCCAGGCCCGCCACGGTCTCGGCCAGACGGGCGTCGTCGGCAAGGAAACCTATGCCGCGATGAACATTCCCGCTGACGTCCGCCTGCGCCAGCTCGAAACCAACATCGTGCGCCTGCGCTCCTTCGCTCAGAACCTCGGCCGCCGTTTCGTGACCGCCAACATCCCGGCGGCGATGGTCGAGACGGTCGAGAACGGCGAGGTGATGACGCACCATGCCGCCGGCGTCGGCAAGATCGACCGCCAGTCGCCGGTCATGCAGGCGCGCGTGCTCGACATCAATTTCAATCCCTACTGGACGGTGCCGGCCTCGATCATCCGCAAGGATCTGATCCCGAAGATGCAGGCCGATCCGAACTACCTGACGGACAACAAGATCCGCATCTTCAACAAGGAGAATCAGGAGCTGCAGCCGAGCCAGGTGAACTGGAACTCGATGGAGGCGATCAACTATCGCTTCCGTCAGGACCCCGGCGGCGACTTCAACTCGCTCGGCGTGGTGCGCATCAACATCGCCAATCCCTATGGCGTCTACATGCACGACACGCCGGCCAAGGGCATTTTCGGCGATGATTACCGCTTCGTGTCGTCTGGCTGCATGCGCATCCAGAACGTGCGCGACTACGTCGCCTGGCTGCTGAAGGAAACGCCCGGCTGGGACCGCGAGCATATCGATCAGGCGATCGCATCAGGCGAGCGCATCGACGCGAAGCTCAACGAACCGGTGCCGGTCTACTGGGTCTATATCACCGGCTGGGCGACGCCCGAGGGCATCGTGCAATTCCGTGACGACATCTATCAGCGCGACGGTCTCGGCGCGATCGCCGCCTATCAGGCGGCGCCCGGCGGCGGCGACGGTCATGGCGGTTCGGCTCCGCAGCCGCAGGTGCAGCCGGTGCGGGCGCAGGGCGGCGCAGGCGGCGGCGGTGGCCTTCAGCCGATGAGCGACGACGACGAATAAGCGTCGCGCTTCTTGAGTTCAAAAGCCCGCCGTCAGGCGGGCTTTTTATTTTGCCGCATGCGGGAGCGGAACCGCGGCCTATGGCGCGACGTTCGGGACTCGGTCGGTGGCGAAGGCGGCGCAATTTCAGCCCGTCTGGCGTCGCGACCGATCATCGAGGATCGAGCGATGCGCTACCTGTGCTTTCTGCCAATGGTCCTGCTGTCGGGCGCCGCAGAATGCGCGGAATGGCGCGGCAAGGCGTCGTTCTACACGATGGGCGGAAAGACGGCTTCGGGCGCCAAGCTGACCGGCATGAGCGCGGCGCACCGGACACTGCCGTTCGGGACGCGCCTGCGTATCGTGA
>CAMFKC010000012.1 GCA_945956975.1 uncultured Methylocystaceae bacterium
AACAATGCCTGGCATGACGAGGATGTGCTGGAGATCCACCCCTTCGATGCGGAGAACCGCGGCGTGCGCACCGGCGATCTCGTATCGCTCGAAAGCCGCGCGGGGGATATCGCGTTGCGCGCCGAGGTTACCGACCGCGTGCAGCCCGGCGTCGTCTATACGACGTTCCACCATGCGGTTACCGGAGCGAACGTGGTTACGACCGAGAATTCGGATTGGGCCACGAATTGTCCGGAATACAAGGTGACCGCCGTGCAGGTGCGCCGGACGAACCAATATTCGCACTGGCAGGAGCAGAACGCGGAAGAGGACGTCAGCCTGCGCAGGATCGCCGCTCCGGAACTGGTCGCGGCGAAATGAGCGCTGAGTCGAAAAAACTGCTCGTGATGGCCGGGCAGATCACATCTTTCTTCCGCGCTTATCCCCGAGACGAGGCCGTTCGCGCCATCGCAGAACACATCAACAAGTTCTGGACGCGCAAGATGCGCGACGAATTTCTGGCCTTGCCTGAAATACGTGAAGGCGCCAGCGACCCGCTTCTCGTGGCGGCATCCAAATCAATAAGAGCCGGTTAAGGCGCGCGAAAAACTCGAAACCACACAATAAAAACTGGAGGGCAACGCACATGAGCGCAACCACATTCGATACGGACGTCAGCCCCGGCATACTCGACCGGGAGCGGATCGTCGCCAAGGCTGGCTTCAACCGCTGGCTGGTGCCGCCGGCTGCGCTCGCCATTCATCTTTGCATCGGCATGGCCTACGGCTTCTCGGTTTTCTGGCTGCCGCTCGCGCAGTCCGTCGGCATCACCAAGCCGGTCGCGTGCCCCGCAGGCATGAGCTTCGTATCCGTCCTGTTCACGACGACCTGCGACTGGAAGGTCGCTGACCTCGGCTGGATGTATACGCTGTTTTTCGTGCTGCTCGGCTCGTCGGCCGCCATCTGGGGCGGCTGGCTCGAACGCGCCGGCCCTCGGAAGGCCGGCGTCGTCGCCGCGCTGTGCTGGGCCGGCGGCCTTCTGCTCGGCGCCGTCGGCATCGTCACGCATCAGCTCTGGCTGCTGTGGGTCGGTCCCGGCATCATTGGCGGCATCGGACTTGGCCTCGGCTACATCTCGCCTGTCTCGACGCTGATCAAGTGGTTTCCGGATCGTCGAGGCATGGCGACGGGCATGGCCATCATGGGCTTCGGCGGCGGCGCGATGATCGGCTCGCCGCTGGCGGCTCTGCTCATGAAATACTTCCGCACGCCGACCGATGTCGGCGTCTGGCAGACCTTCGTGGTGCTCGGGCTCGTCTATTTCGTCTACATGATCTTCGGCGCGTTTCTTTATCGCGTGCCGCCGCATGGCTGGCGTCCGGACGGTTGGACGCCGTCTCAAACCAACAATGCGATGATCACCTCCGGCAACGTGCATCTGAAGGACGCGCACAAGACGCCGCAGTTCTGGCTGATCTGGGCCGTGCTGACGCTGAACGTTTCGGCCGGCATCGGCGTGATCGGCATGGCGTCGCCCATGCTGCAGGAAATCTTCGGCGGCGCGCTTCTCGGCAAGCCGGAACTCGGCTTCGCGCAACTCGACCTCAGCCAGAAGACCCAGATCGCCGGCATTGCCGCAGGTTTTGCCGGCTTGCTGTCCCTGTTCAACATCGCCGGCCGGTTCTTCTGGGCGTCGCTGTCGGACCGTATCGGCCGAAAGATGACCTATTTCTGCTTCTTCGGCATCGGTATCGCGCTGTACGCGCTCACGCCGACCTTCGCGCACATGGGCTCCAAGGCGCTCTTCGTTCTCGCTTTCGGCGTCATCCTGTCGATGTACGGCGGAGGCTTCGCCACCGTTCCCGCATATCTGGCTGACATGTTCGGCACGCAGTTCGTCGGCGCGATCCATGGTCGTCTGCTGACGGCTTGGTCGACTGCGGGCATCGTCGGTCCGGTCGTCGTCAACTACATCCGTGAATTCAACAAATCCGCCGGCGTTCCGGCGGACCGGTTGTACGATGTCACGATGTACGTTCTCGCGGGCTTCCTCGTCCTCGGCTTCGTCTGCAACGCGCTGATCCGGCCGGTCGACAAGAAGTGGATGATGAAGGAGGACGACATCGCCAGGCTGCAGGCCTCCGCCGCCATTCCGTCGGGCCCAATCGGCGGCCATGGCATCGGTCTCGGCGGTTTCGACGTCAAGGCCATCCTGGCCTGGCTCGCGGTCGGGATTCCCCTGGCGTGGGGCGTCTGGAAAACGCTGGAGAGCGCGCTCCGCATCTTCGGCTGAGGTCAGATCGAGCTTCCGGCGCCGCGCGAGGTTTCGCGCGGCGCCTTTTTGCTGCGCCCGTGCAAGGTCAATTCATGGCGGAAGCATCTTGACCAGCCGCGAGGAAGCAACGCGTAAGGCGGCCGTCCGCGATTTCGACCACGGGCGGCGGCTGCAGATTGCAGCGCTGTTCGACGACAGCGCATCGGGCCGCGAACGGACAGGCGCGCGGCACTGCGTCCAGAACGGGCGGCGCGCCCGGGATTGTTTCCAGTCTCTGTCCCTTGGGAGCGGCGTGTGCGTTGGACCCGAGCAAGCCGCGCGTATAGGGGTGTGACGGCGCCCGGATAATGTCGCGCAGGGCGCCCTGTTCCACGATCTGACCGCCATACATCACCGCAAGCCGGTCGCTGATTTCCACGGCCACGCCAATGTCGTGCGTCACGAAAATCACGGACATTCCGAACTCACGCTGCAATTCGCGCAGAAGCAGCAGGATCTGGATCTGCACCGTCGCGTCGAGCGCGGTGGTCGGCTCGTCGGCAAGCAGGATTTTCGGCTTGCAGGACAAGGCGAGCGCAATCATCGCGCGCTGGCGCATGCCGCCGGAGAGTTCGTGCGGATAGGCGGCGAGCCGGCTCTTTGCGGACGGGATGCGCACGACGTTGAGCATCTCGAGCGCGCGCTGATCCGCCGCCGCACGGCTGCAACCTTCATGACGCATGACGGTCTCGGCGATCTGGGAGCCGATGGAATAGACGGGATCGAGCGCGAGCGCTGGTTCCTGGAAGATCATCGACACAGTGCGTCCGCGAAACCGCGACAGCGCTTCGCCGTCGAGCGCGAGCACGTCCTGGTCCAACACGCGGATGCTTCCGGAGATCACCGTCCGCCTTTTCGGCAGCAGGCGAAGCAGCGCACGAAGAGTCACGCTCTTGCCGGATCCGGATTCGCCGAGCAGGCCAAGCGTCTCGCCCGCGTTCAGCGTCAGATCGACGCCGTTGATCGCATGCACTGTGCGCTCGCCGACGAAGCGCACATGCAGGTCGCTGATTTCGACCAGGGCGCTCATGCGTCCCTCATGGCGCTGGGCAGGCGGGCGCTGGCGCTGTGGCCGCTGCCCGGCACGATCATCAGGCAGGCGGCGCGGTGCGCTTCGTCTTCGACAGCGAACAAGGGCGGCTTTGTTTGTGCGCAGACTGGCTCTGCGTGCGGGCATCGCGGATGGAAGCGGCAGCCGGACGGTGGATCGATCGGATTGGGCGGGTCGCCGGCAAGCGGCGCGGTCTGCGTCCGCCGGTCCGGATCGATCGAGGGCATGGCCGAGAGCAGGGCGCGCGTATAGGGATGGGCGGCCCGCGCCCACAAGCTCTCGACCGGACCGTATTCCACGACTTCCCCGAGATACATGACCATTACGCGATCGGACATGTAGCGGACGACGTTGAGATCGTGGCTGATGAAGAGATAGGTGAGGCCGAATTCGGTCTTGAGGTCGACAAGAAGGTTGAGCACCTGCGCTTCCACCGACTTGTCGAGCGCGGAGACGGCCTCGTCCAGGATGACGAGGCGTGGCGACAGCGCCAGCGCGCGCGCAATGTTGACGCGCTGCCGTTGGCCGCCAGATATTTCGTGAGGGTAGCGTTCAGCAAAAATCTCGGGCCTGAGCCCGACTTTCGACAGCAGATCGCGCGCGACCTTTCGCGCGGCGGCGCCCGATATCCCCTGCGCTTTGAGGCCGAAAGTGATGGACTGTTCCACCGTCAGGCGCGGGTTGAGCGAGGCGTAGCTGTCCTGGAACACCATCTGCACGCCACGTCGGAATTCGGCGATCGACATGTCGCGGCCGCCGACCAGCATGCCGTCGAAGAGAATCTCGCCGGAGTCGGGCGGCGCAAGCTGCATCAGCACGCGGGCCGTAGTCGACTTGCCGCAGCCTGATTCCCCGACGATGCCGAGCGTCTCGCCCTTGCCGACGGCAAACGTGACATCGTCGACCGCGCGCACTGTCCTGCGCTTGGCGAGCAAGCCGCCGGCGACCGGGAAATGTTTGGTCAGATGCTCGACTCGCAGAAGCGGCTGGGCGGCGCCCCCGAGGTCTTCGAGTTGCGGAAGCGATGCGGCGTTCCTGTCCATAGGCTCAATTCCGGATGTCCATGGCGCTGCGCAAACCATCGCTCAGCAGGTTGAAGCAGATCGAGACCATGAAGATCATCGCGCCGGGCAGGGCGGCGACCCAAGGGTTGGTGTAGATCGCCGTGCGCAGCGTATTCAGCATCAATCCCCATTCGGGCTCCGGCGGCTTGACGCCGAGACCCAGGAAAGACAGGCCCGCAGCCAGGATCATCGAGACAGAAATCAGTCCGGTCGCGTAGACGAAAATGGGACCGAGCACGTTGCCGAGGACATGATCGCGAATGATCGTGAAGTCGCCCGCGCCGGACGCGCGCGCGGCATGAATGAAGTCCATGTTCCGCACCCCTGTCGTCACGCTTTCGGCGACGCGCGCGATCTGCGGCGTGAAGACGATGGTGAGAGAAACGATGGAATTGAGCACGCCCGCTCCCAGCACGCCCGAAATGGCGATCGCGAGCAGCACCGACGGAAAAGCGAAGAGCACGTCGACCGTGCGCATGATCGCGGTGTTGACCTTGCCGCCGGCATAGCCGGCCACGAGCCCGAGCGAAGTTCCGAGGACGAAGGCAAGCACCACCGGAGACATGCCGATGAAGAGCGAGAGGCGTCCGCCGTATATTAGACGCGCGATCATGTCGCGGCCGAGCTCGTCCGTGCCCAGCGGGAAGCCCGGCGCGCCCAGATGCCGCAGACGCCGGATCATCGAGCCCTTGTAGGGGTCTGCGAGGCCCATCCAAGGCGCGAGAATGGCGGCGAGGAAGATGAGCAGCAAGATGGCCGCGCAGACCATGCTCGTCTTGTCGCGCGACAACCGGCGCGCGACATTCGCCCAGTAGCCGCGCGAGGCGCGATTGACCGGCGCATCTGCAGGACCAGGCTCGCTCATCGCGGTCACGTTCACGTGCGCGTCCATGTCATGCCCTGCGGATGCGTGGATCGATCAGCGCCTGTGCGACATCGACCATGAGATTGAGCGCGACGAAGAAGATGGCGAGCACGAGGATCGTGCCCTGCAGCAAGGGCAAGTCGCGCTGGAAGATCGCGGAATTGAGCAGGAGGCCGGAGCCTGGCCAGGAAAATACAGTCTCGATCAGGATCGAGCCGCCGAGCATGTAGCCGAGTTGCAGGCCCATGACGGCCAGCGCCGTCGGCGCGGCGTTCTTCACGACATGCCGGAACACCTGGCTCTGGCGCATCCCCTTGGCGTAGAGCGCCTCGACGAAATCCTGGCTCAATATGTCGCCGGTCAAGGCGCGCACATTGCGCGTGATGATGCCCATGGGGATGACGGACGTCGTGACAGCGGGGAGGATGAGGTAGCGGACATGGGCCCAATCCCACGCCCATTGCCCGGACCCTCCGGCGCCTGCGCCGACCGCCGGCAACCAGTTGAGTTCGACGGAAAAGATGATGACGAGCACCATTCCAAGCCAATAGTGCGGCACGGAGACGCCAGCGATCGCGACGGAGGTCGCCAGCTTGTCGACCCAGGTTCCCCGGAAGTAACCGGCGATCAGGCCGAGCGCCAGTCCCAGCGTGAAGCCGATGAGCGCGGCCGCGAAGGCGAGCATGACGGTGTTGGCGACAGCATGCGCGACTTCCGCGGCGACCGGACGGCCAGTGGCGATCGATGCGCCGAGATCGCCGTGAAGGACGCGCCAGAGCCAGAGGCCGAACTGCACCGGCAAAGGCCGGTCGAACCCATAAGCTACCCGCAATTGCTGCGCGAGTTCCTGCGATGCGTCCGCCGGCAGCACGGCGACAAGCGGGTCGCCAGGCGTCATGTGGACGAGCAGGAAGCAAAGCAGCGCCACGCTCAACACGATGGGTATGGCGTAAGCGAGCCTGCGCAGGATGTAAGCGAACATGGGGGCCTGTCGCGATGCGCCGGAGCGCGACCTCTTGTTGTGGGGCGCGCCGCGCCTTGCGGCGCGACGGTGAGGATCTATCGGTCGGTCAGTCGCGACTCACGGCGCAACCGACATGGTCGAGAAATCGATGAACCAGCTCTTGGGCTGCACGAGACCCTTGATCTTTGGGCTGATGGCTCGCGGTCCGACATCGTGCGCCACATAGAGAAAGGCGGCGTCGTCGACGGAGGCGGCGTGCAATTCGGCGAGCGCTGCATCGCGGGCCGCCGGGTCGAAAGTCTGCCGCGCCTTTTTGACGAGTTCGTCGAAATGCGGATTGTTGTTGAAGCCCCAATTGTTGGACACCGGCGGCGCCATCGAGGATTGCAGGAAGCGGACGAGCGCGAAGAACGGGTCCATCGCCGCGTAGGTGACGTTGATGGCGTTGGCCCCGTTGGCCGTGGCGTCCTTCGCGCCGCGTCGCCAGTTGGTGAAGAGCGTGTTCCACTCGATCACGTCCAACTGCACGTCGAAATAGCATTCGCCGAGCGCCTGCTGCAAATATTCGTTCATCGGCAGTGGCAGCATCTGCCCGGAGCCGGAGGCCGAGGTCTGCACCTTCACCGTCAGTTTCTTCGATGGGCCGAAACCCGCCTCCTGCATCAGCTTCTGCGCGGCGGCCTTGTCGTATTTGATTTCGAACGTCGGCTTGCCGCGCCAGGGATGGCCGGGCTCGAACGTGCCGGACGCAGCCCCCATCAGTCCGCCGAGCAGATTGTCCTTCATCGCCACGCGGTCGACGCAGAGATTGGCGGCCTTACGCACGCGAATGTCGTTCCACGGCGACCCCTCGACGCGCGAGAATTGCCACGGCCAGACGTGCGGCTGCTCATTGGCCTTGATGATGAAGCCCTTGGCCTTGAGTTCCGGCAGGGCGTCCGGCGCAGGCGCCTCGACCCAGTCGACCTGGCCCGACAGCAGCGCCGCGGTGCGCGCATTCGCTTCGGGCATGGGCAGCAGCACGAGCTTTTCGACTTTGGGCGCCCGCTCCTTGTTCCAGTAGTCGGTGTTGCGCGTCAGCTCCAGGCGTTCGCGCGGGGTGAATTGCGTCATTTTCCAGGGCCCCGTTCCCGAGGCGTCGCGCGCGAAAGCGGTCCAGGCCGCAGCAGCCTTCGCCTTGGCGTCGGCGCCCTGCGCGGCTTCGTACAGCTCCTTCCACTTAGTCGGGCTTGCCATGAACAGGTTCGTGAGATTGATCGGCAGAAAGGAATCCGGCTCTTTCGTAGTCAGTTCGACCGTCATGTCGTCGATCTTGCGCGCCGACACGAGGGTAGGCATGCGCGACGCAGTGACGCCAACCTGGCTGGCGTCGAACTGCGCGGCCTCCTTGTTCAGCACCTTTTCGACATTCCAGACGACGGCGTCCGCATTGAAGGCGCTGCCGTCATGAAACTTCACGCCGGGCCGCAGCTTGAACGTCCATTTGGTCTTGTCTGCGGCGTCGACGGCCCATTCCGTGGCGAGCCCCGGCACGACGACGCTCGCCTTCGTCTCTGACGAGAGGTCCCACATCGTCAGGCCGTCGTACATGGTTAGCCCGGTGAAGCGATTGCCCTCGAACCCTTGGTCCGGCTGGCCAAGCGTGCGGGGAATGTCGGCCGCCGTCATGCCGATGCGAACCGTTTGCGCCGTCGCGGCCGAAGAAAGAAGTCCGAGCAGCAATGCCGTCGCGACAGCCTTGTGAATATGCATCGCCTCACAACTCCTCATGGTGCGTTGACCAATTGTTATGCAACCGATGTGCCATGGGCGCGGTCAGGCGGTGGCTTGGTTTTTGCTGACAGGCTAGCGGCACAGTTCCCCTGGCAGGAGAAAACCTCATGCAATTCCGGTCGGTTCGCCTTCTCTCGGCGGCGTGCGCTTTCGGTCTGTCGCTGGCGGTGGCGCAGGCGGAAACCGTCGTGCGCTACGGCATATCCATGGCCGACATTCCCTTGACGACAGGTCAGCCTGATCGCGGCGCAGGCGCCTACCAATTCACCGGCTACACG
The DNA here is from genome assembly GCA_945956975.1 of uncultured Methylocystaceae bacterium. Lineage (GTDB taxonomy): Bacteria > Pseudomonadota > Alphaproteobacteria > Rhizobiales > Beijerinckiaceae > JAJXWB01. Next base: position 8,289 of record CAMFKC010000012.1, read on the forward strand.
CTCTACGATCCGCTCGTCGCGTGGGAGATGAATGTCGGCGACCGGCCGGGCAAGCTCACGCCCGGCCTCGCGACGGATTGGCAGGTCGATCCCGCCGACAAGACCAAATGGAAGTTCACCCTGCGCAAGGGCGTGAAGTTTCATGACGGCAGCGCCTTCAACGCCGACGCAGTGATCTGGAATCTGGAAAAAGTGCTCAACGACAAGGCGCCGCAGTTCGACAAGAGGCAGTCGGCGCAGGTGAAGACGCGTCTGCCGTCCGTGGCGAGCTATCGCAAGATCGACGACGATACGGTCGAGATTACGACCAAGACGGTCGATTCATTCTTCCCGTACCAGATGCTCTGGTTCCTCGTTTCGAGCCCCGCGCAATATGAAAAGCTCGGCCGCGACTGGGACAAGTTCGCCGCGCAGCCTTCGGGCACCGGTCCCTTCAAACTCGCCAAGCTCGTGCCGCGCGAACAGGCGGATCTGGTCGCTAATCCCGACTACTGGAACAAGGCGCGGTTGCCGAAGGTGGACAAGCTCGTGCTCGTCCCCATGCCGGATGCGCTGACGCGCACCAATGCGCTGCTGGCGGGGCAGGTCGATTTGATTGAAACGCCTGCGCCCGATGCGGTCCCGCAACTAAAGGCGGCGGGCATGCGCATCGTCGACAATGTCACGCCGCACGTCTGGAACTACCACCTCAGCGTGTTGCCCGACTCGCCCTGGGCCGACATCCGGCTGCGCAAGGCGCTCAATCTCGCGGTTGATCGCGCTGCCGTCGTAGGCCTCATGAACGGGCTCGCCAAGCCGGCAAAGGGACAGGTCGATCCATCCAGCCCATGGTTCGGCAAGCCGACCTTCGAGCTCAAATACGACCCGGAGGCCGCGAAGAAGCTTGTGCAGGAAGCCGGCTACTCCAAGGAGAAACCGCTGAAGGCGACCTTTATCATCGCGCAGGGCGGCACAGGCCAGATGCTGTCCCTGCCGATGAACGAATTCCTGCAACAAAGCTTCAAGGAGATCGGCATTGACATCGACTTCAAGGTGGTCGAGCTCGAGACGCTGTATACGCACTGGCGCAAGGGCGCCAAGGACGACATGAACAAGGGCATTACGGCGAACAACATCGCCTATGTGACCTCGGATCCGCTCTACGCCATCATCCGCTTCTTCGACTCGCGCCAAGGCGCGCCGGTCGGCGTGAACTGGGGCTATTATTCAAACCCGAAGGTCGATGCGATCATCGACCAGGCCAAGCAGACGTTCGATCCGAAAAAGCAGGACGAGCTGATGGCGCGGGCGCACAGCCTTATCGTCGACGACGCCGCGCTTGTGTGGGTCGTGCACGACACCAACCCCCACGCGCTTTCGCCAAAGGTGAAGCAATTCGTGCAGGCTCAACACTGGTTCCAGGATCTGACGACGATCGGCTACTGATCATACCAGCTTGCCCTGCGCCGCCCTTGCGGCGCAGGCGCGGCGCTCTCACACGACATTGTCGGGCGCGAGCGCGCAGGCGACGTTCTGGTCGATTTCAATCTGGATCGTCGTGTGATCGATTCTGAAGTCGCGCGCGAGCCCGGCTGCGGTTTGGTGCAGGAATGCGTCGCCGGGATGGCCGTCCTTCATCACGAGATGACAAGTCAGCGCGATCTCCGTCGTGCTCATTGGCCAGATGTGCAGGTCGTGCAGGCTCGATACGCCGGGACGCGCCTGCAAAAAGGCGCGGACGGCGCCGGGATCGATATAAGCGGGAACGGCGGCCATCGACATGCCGATCGAGTCCCGCAACAGAGACCAGGTTCCAACGACAATAATGGCGTTGATGACAAGGCTCACCAGCGGATCGAGCCACAGCCAGCCGGTGAGGAAAATAACGAGACCGGCGACGACCACGCCGACGGAGACGAGCGCGTCTGCCGCCATATGCAGGAACGCACCGCGCAGATTGATGTCGTTCTTGCTGCCGCTCGCGAAAAGCCAGGCGGTCACGCCGTTGATGACAATGCCGATGGCGGCGACGACCATCACGGTCTTGCCTGCGATGGGCTCCGGCGAACTGAAGCGTTGAATCGCTTCCCATGAGATCGCGCCGACCGTGAGCAGCAGGAATAGCGCATTGAACATCGCCGCGAGTATCGATGACGCGCGCAGTCCGTAAGTGTAGCGCTCCGAGGGAGGACGCCGCGCCAGCTCGCTGGCTGCCCAGGCTATTGCAAGGCTTAGGACATCGCTGAGATTATGGCCGGCGTCCGCGAGCAAGGCCACGGAATTGGACAGAAAGCCGTAGATCGCCTCGATGACGACGAAGCCGATATTGAGCGCGATCCCGACGGCGAAAGCCTTGCCGAAATTTGCCGGCGCGTGGCTGTGTCCATGGCCATGATGGTCATGATCATGATGGCTTATGCCCTCGCCGCCGCCAGCGTGGGAGTGCTGATGGTTCATTCTTCAACTCGTGTCTGAGACGGGCGCTCCATATCAGAAATAGGCGCAGATCGCGCCATTCAACACGCCACGAAGCGGCGCGCTGTTCGCGCGCCGCTCCCAGATCACTTCGCGAGCCTGAACTTGCCGCCTTCGACCTTGATCAGAAAGGCCGAGCGCTGATCGTAGCCATTGTGGTTGTCGGGCGTCATGGTGGAGAGGCCATTGTTGAGATGGATATCCTTGCCCTTCTCGATCTGGTCGCGCAGGGCGCTGCGGAATTCTGGTGTGCCGGGCTTGGCGACTTTCATCGCGGCGGGAATGGCGTTGGCGACCAAGGCGATCGAGTCCCAAAGATGCGCGCCGAACATGTTCGGCATGGCGCCGCCGTTGGCCTCCTTGTAGGCGGCGACGTATTTTTCCGTCGCCTTGCGGAAGGGGCTGTCGGCGGGAAGGTCGTCGGCGACGGTGAAGGCTTCGCCCGCGAAGATTGCGCCTTCGACATCCTTGCCGCCGAGCTTCAGGAACTCTTCGGTCACGATACCGTGCGTCTGATAGACCGGCCCCGTGTAATTGCGCTCGCGCAACGACTTCTGGGGCAGAACGGCGGGCGTGCCGGCGGACGCGATGAATACGGCGTCAGGCTTGCTCGCGATGACCTTGAGCACTTGCCCCGCGACGCTGGCGTCCGAGCGCGCATAGACCTCGTGGGTCGTCAGTTCAACGCCCATGGTGGGGGCGATGCGCGCCAACTCCTTGTAATAGCCTTCGCCGTATCCGTCGGAAACGCCGATATAGCCCAGCTTCTTCACGCCGGCTTTCTGGATCGCCTTCATGATGACGCCGGCCATCAGATCGTCATTGGGCACGACCTTGAAGACCCACTTGCGCTTGTCGTCCATCGGCTGCACCAGCGCGGCCGCGGCGGCGAGCGTCATCAGCGGAATCTTCTGTTCCGCGGCGACATCGATCAGCGGCAGCGTCACGGGCGTCAGCGAGGAGCCGACGACCACGTCGACCTTGTCTTCGGTGATCAGCTTGCGCACATTCTGCACGGCCTTGGTCGGCTCCGAGCCGTCGTCGAGGCCGATGTAGGTGATCTTCTCGCCGTTGATCTCCTTCGGCAGGGCGGCGATCGTCTTGAGCTGTGGCTGGCCGAGCGCGGCGCCCGGGCCACTGGCCGATACGGTGATGCCGATCTTGATTTCGGCGAAGGCCGCGCTCGACGCGCACATCGCCGCAAAGGCCACGCAGGCCAACAATCCTGTACGCTTCATGGTTCTTCCTCCCTTTGTTATGACCCTCAATAATCTCCGCCGCCGAGACCAAGATAGCTTTCCACCAGCCTCGGATCCGCGGCAATCTGGTCGGCGGTTCCCTCTGCGCTCACCTGGCCCAATTCGAGCACGTAGGCGTAATCGGCGATATTGAGCGCCGCGCGCGCGTTCTGTTCGACCAGCAGAATGGACACGCCCGCGCGGCGCAAGTCCTTGATGATCTCGAACACTTCGCCGACGATGCGCGGCGCCAGGCCAAGGCTCGGTTCGTCCAGCATGAGCAGGCGCGGGCGCGCCATCAGGGCGCGGCCCATCGCCAGCATCTGCCGCTCGCCGCCCGACAGGGTGCCTGCCTCCTGCGCGCGCCGCTCGCGCAGGCGTGGAAAGCGCCCGTAGACCTCTTCCAGCGTCTGCGCGCGCTCGGCCGCCGTACGGCGAAAGCCGCCGAGTTCGAGATTGTCCGATACGGACATGTTGGCAAAAAGTTCGCGCCGCTCCGGCACGAGGCACAAACCGCGCGAGACGCGGGTTTCCAGCGCTGCATTCGCGATGGGCGCCCCGTCGAACTCCACGGCGCCGGTCGAGGGATGCACGCCCATGATCGCGTTGAGGAGCGTCGTCTTTCCTGCGCCGTTCGCGCCGATCACGGTGACGATCGCGCCGGCCCGGGCTTCGATCGAGACGCCGCTGACCGCCTCGACCGCGCCATAGGCGACGTGGATGTCGCGCACGCTGAGCAGCAGGCCGCTCATGTCGTCGTCTCCGGCGCCTCGCCGAGATAGGCTTCGCGCACGCGCGGATCGTCGCGCACGATCGTCGGCGCGCCCTCGGCAATTTTCACGCCGAAATCCAGCACGACGATGCGATCGGCGAGGCTCATCACAAAATCCATGTCGTGTTCGACCAGCACGACGGCCATGCCTTGCGCTCGCAATTCGCGCAGCAACCGCGCGAGCGCGCGTTTCTCGGCGACCCGCAGCCCGGCGGCGGGTTCATCGAGCAGAAGAATTAGCGGATCGAGCGCGAGAGCGCGGGCGATCTCGACGAGACGCATCTGACCCAGCGCCAGCGAGCCGGCGGGCTTGTCGGCATGTTCGGCGAGGCCGATGCGCTCGATCTGTTTGTGGGCATCCGCCAGCAGCAGGGCTTCTTCATGGCGGTCGAGCCGCGCCATGGCGCGCAACGCGCCGGCGCGGCCGCGCAGGTGCCCGCCAAAGGCGACGTTTTCGATCACGCTCATGTCGGAAAGCAACTGGACGTGCTGGAA
>CAMFKC010000013.1 GCA_945956975.1 uncultured Methylocystaceae bacterium
TGAGGACGGCTACGACGCCATCGGCAGTCGGTATTCCTTCATCTGCTCCCGCAGTTCCGTCTTCAGGATCTTGCCCGTGGCCGTATGCGGGATGGCATCAACGAAGACGACGTCGTCCGGCATCCACCATTTGGCGATCTTGCCGTCCATGAAGCCGAGGATGTCCGACTTGGACGGATTGCGGCCTTCCTTCTTCACGACGATCAGCAGCGGGCGCTCGTCCCACTTGGGGTGCGCCACGCCGATGACGGCGGCCTCGGCGACGTCCGGGTGGCCCACGGCGAGGTTTTCAAGGTCGATCGATGAAATCCATTCGCCGCCGGACTTGATGACGTCCTTGGAGCGGTCGGTGATCTGCATGTAGCCGTTCGGATCGATCGTGGCGACGTCGCCCGTGTCGAAGAAGCCTTCGCTATCGAGAATGTCCTCGTTCTCGCGCTTGAAGTAGCGGCGCGCGATCGCGGGGCCCTTCACCTTCAGACGGCCAAACTTCACGCCGTCCCACGGCAGGCGATTGCCCTCGTCGTCGGTGATCTTCATCTCCACCGCGAAGATGGCGTGGCCCTGCTTGGCCTTGATGGCCATCAGGTCCTTGCCCTTCAGTTCGCCGAGCGCGGGCTTGATGGCGCCGATCGTGCCGATCGGGCTCATCTCGGTCATGCCCCAGGCGTGATAGACGGTCACGCCGCGCTCCTCGAAGAATTCGATCATCGAGGGCGGGCAGGCTGAGCCGCCGATGGCGACGCGGTTGAGCGTATGCAGTTCGACCTTGTTGGCCTGCATGTGCTGCATCAGCATCAGCCACACGGTGGGCACGGCGGCGGAGAAGGTCACCTTCTCCTGCTCCAGCAACTCATAGACCGAGGCGCCGTCGAGCTTGGCGCCGGGCATGACGAACTTCGCGCCGGCGAGCGGCACGGAGAAGGCGAGCGACCAGGCGTTGGCGTGGAACATCGGCACGATGGGCAGCACGGCGTCGGCCGCGCAGACCGACAGCGTGTCCTTCATGCAGGCCTGCAGCGCATGCAGCACGTTGGAGCGGTGCGAATAGAGCACGCCCTTGGGGTCGCCCGTCGTGCCCGACGTGTAGCAGAGGCCGGCGGCGGTGTTCTCGTCGAAGTCCTTCCAGGCGAAATTGCCGTCGACTTCCGCGATCCACTCTTCATAGGCCACCGCGTTCTTCAGCTTGGTGGCCGGCATGTGGGCCTTGTCGGTCAGGATGATGTAGCGCTCGATCGACGGACACTTGTCCTGCACGGCCTCCATCAGCGGCACGAAGGTCAGGTCGAGCATCATCGCGCGGTCCTGCGCGTGGTTGACGATCCAGGCGATCTGCTCGGGGAAGAGGCGCGGATTGACGGTATGGTAGACGGCGCCGATGCCGGTGATGCCGTACCAGGCCTCCAGATGGCGCCAGGTGTTCCAGGCCAGAGTGGCGATGCGGTCGCCGAGCTTGACGCCGTCCTTGTCGAGCCGCTGGGCGACCTTGAGCGCGCGGTCGCGCACCTGGCGGTAATTGGTGCGATGGATCGGCCCCTCGATCGACCGCGTCACGACCTCGCGGTCGCCGAACTGCTGGGCGGCGTGATCGATAATCTTGTACTGCAGCAGCGGCCAGTCCTGCATCAAACCGAGCATTGTCGTCCTCCCGACGAAGATTCCTTTGCAGCCGCGCATTCTACGTCGCGCGGCCGCGGACGGATGCTTCTACAAGACCGGAACGGCAAAATCCAAGGCCGGAGGGATGGGACCCTTTGACGCCGCGCCGTTCCGGCGGGTATGGGGACCCTGCCTTGCCGTCGCAGGGCCAAGTATCTAGCCTCGTATCTCGGGGAATCGCTGGAGCGGCCTGACATTGACTGACGCATCCCGGGTCTGGTTCCGGTTCGTCCGGCTCGAAACGAGAATTCGACTGGCGATCACCAACCGCCTCAAGGCCGTGGGCCTGTCCATCGCGCAATGCGACGTGCTGACCACGCTGACAGAGCGCGAGGGGCTGAGCCAGCAGGACCTCGCCGAACGGCTCTACGTGACCAAGGGCAATATATCCGGCCTGATCGACCGGCTGGCCGCCGCTGGGCTCGTCGAGCGCCGCACGATTGCGAGCGACCGGCGCTCGCACGCCATCTTTCTCACCCCCGCCGGCCGCATTGCAGCTCAGAAGGGCATAGAAGCGCAGCAGGGGTTCGTTGACGAGACACTCGGCCAGATGCCGGCGAGCGAACTTGCCGAGTTCGAGCGGCTGCTGGTCGCCTCGCGTGATCTCGTGCGCGCAAGCGAGACGCAGGCTTCGACCAGCAAAGCCCGCCGCGCCTAAACCCCGGAACCGACCTCCGTCCGCGGCGTTTCCGCTCTGAGAGTGCGGAGGGGCCCATGATACGCGCTATGGCCATTTTTGCGGCCGCCGCCTTCCAGGGCGGGGCGGCGCTCGCCGAGACGACTGCCCCTACCCCGCCGCCGCGGCCCGGGGCCCTCAGTCCATTCTCCCATGTAGACCGCAAGGCTCCCGAACCGCCGCCGCGGCCGGACGATCTGTTGTCCTACGCGCCGGAAGCGCCCTCCCGCGAACAAACCTTGCCTAAAATCGAGGCTGACGCGAGCTGCCGCGCGCTCTTGGCCGACGCCAGCCTCGTGACCGAGACGCGCGAGCCGATCTCGGGCGCAGGCGGCTGCGGCATTGCAGCGCCGGTCTCGCTGGTCGCCGTAGTGCTGAAGGACAAGCGCCGGGTTGAAGTGGCGCCCGCCCCGGTCATGCGCTGCGATCTCGCGGCGCGTCTCGGCGCCTACATACGCGAGACGGTTGCGCCGGCGACGGAATTTTACGGCCGCCAGATCAAGCGCGTGGTGACCGCCGACGCCTACGATTGCCGCAACCGCAATCGCCAGGCCGAAGCCAAGCTGTCGGAACACGCGACCGGCGGCGCAGTCGACCTCTCCGCGATCGAATTCGTGGACGGCAAAGTGCTGCGCCTGGCCGACAAGACGAACGATCCGGCCATCGCGAACTCCCTGAAGCAGAGCGCTTGCGCGCGTTTCAGCACGGTGCTGGGCCCGGGCTCGGACGGCTACCACGAAGACCACATCCACCTCGACCTCGCGCAGCGCCGCAATGGCTACAAGATCTGCCAGTGGGTCCTGCGCTGATCAGCGCGGATCGATCGGTCGCACCGTGGTTAGGCCGAGGATCTGCTCCAGCGCCCGGGCGCCGGCGATGGCCTTGCCGTCCTCGTTGGTCGGCGCGATGACTTGCAGGCCGACCGGTAGCTTGCCCTTCGTGAACCCACACGGCAGCGAGATCGCGGGCACGCCGCAAAGCGTCGGGCCATAGGCGATCGACAGCCATTCGATGTAATTGGGATATTCGTAGCCGTCGCAATGCGTGAGGTAGCGCTGCTCGACCGGAAAAGCGGCCACGACTGTCGCCGGGCAGAGCAGCAGGTCGTAGTCGTGCAGGAAGGCGTCCATGCGCATGGCGAGCTGGACGCGGTGGCGCTCGGCGTTCGCGATGTCGTCGGCAGTCAGCTTCAACCCATCCTCGACGTTCCAGATGATGTCTTCCTTGAACTTGTCGCGGTGCTGCTGGACCAGCGGGCCGAGGCCGGTCGCGAAATTGCGGGCGCGCAGCACGCGGAAGCAATCATGCGCTCCGGACAGATCGGGCGAGGCCTCGACGACCTCGACGCCCGCCTCCGCAAACCGCTGGGCGGCCTTGCGCGTGACTTCGGCGATCTCGGGGTCGACCGGGGTGATGCCGAGGTTGCGCGAATAGGCGACCCGCTTCGGCAGCCAGCCGGACTTCGCGGCCGACAGGAAGCTCTGCGCCGGGCGCGGCTTCGACAGCATGTCGCGGCGGTCCTCGCCAGACATGGCGTCGAACAGCAGGGCGAGGTCTTCCACGGTGCGGGCCATGGGGCCCTGCACGCCGAGCGTCTGGTCTACGATCGAGCGGTTGTTGGAGGCGACCCTGCCGGGCGTCGGCCTCATGCCGACGATGCCGCAGAAACTCGCGGGATTGCGCAGCGAGCCGCCCATGTCTGACCCGTGCGCCACCCAGGCCGTGCCGGACGCCAGCGCCGCCGCCGCGCCGCCCGATGACCCCGCCGGCGTGCGGGCGAGGTTCCACGGATTGCGGGTGATGCCGAATACGGGATTGAACGTGTTGCCGCCCGCGCCGAATTCCGGCGTGTTGGACTTGGCGTAGACGATACCGCCTTCGCCCTCGATCTTGTCGACGCAGATGTCCGACGCGTCGGGGACGAAATCTGCGAAAAGGGGCGAGCCCGAGGTCGAGCGCACGCCCTTGACCCAAGAGAGGTCCTTGATCGGCACGGGCAGGCCGGCGAGCAGGCCGCGCTCGGCGGCAGGCTTCTTCAGCAGGGCGTCGGCATGGGCGCGGGCGCGGTCGAAACAGCGAATGGGTAGGGCGTTGATCTTGCCGTCGACCTCGGCGATGCGCGTCTCCAGCGCATCCAAACAATCGTGCGGGGTGATTTCGCCGGCCTTCAGCCGGGCGACGAGGGCGTTGGCGCTCGATCCGATCAGTTCCGACTTGGACATTCCTCTCCCTGCCTTGTTTTCGTGGCGCGATCCGGCGCGCCGTTGGGCAGGATTTGTCGCAGGCCGGAGCGCGCCCGGCAAGGAGTCGGCTTTGCGGCGACGCCCGCTTCGTGCTTTGACGACGCCTCCTGCAAGACCGAAACCGCCATGGCCTACGACATCGAGACGCCGTTGTTCTTTTTTCGCCACGGCGAGACCTTCTACAACGCCGAGGGCCGCATCCAGGGGCAGCTCGACACGCCCCTGTCCCCGATCGGCCGCGCGCAGGCGGGCGAAGCCGGCCGGAAGCTCGCGGCGGCGCTGAGCGACAGCGGCCTGGGCGCCGGCGATGTCGGCTGGTTCGCGTCGCCGCTGTCGCGCACCAGCGAATCGATGGCGCTGGCGCGCGCCGCAATGGCGCTGCCGCAGGACGATTTCGAGCGGGACAAGCGGCTGATGGAAATATCCTTCGGCCTCTGGCAGGATCTGACCTGGCCCGAGATCGCGGCGCGATACCCCGGCAGCGTGTTGGCGCGGAAGGCGAATTTCTGGAATTTTCGCCCCCCCGATGGCGAGAGCTACGCGGACCTCGCGGCGCGCGTGCATTCCTTCCTTGCGGGCGTTCGCGGCCCCGCCGTAGTCGCCTCTCACGGCGGTGTGGCCCGCGCTTTGATGGTTCTGCTGGGCGGGCTCGCGCCGGCGGATGTCGAGGGCATGCCGATCTATCAGGGGCGCCTGCTGGTTTTCGCCGCCGGAAGAGGGCGTTGGATCTGACGGCAGCGATTTGCGTTCATTGCATGTTCAGTCGCCCGGCGGGATAGGAGGGGCGCCAGACTTGTGCTATCCCGGACCCGAGAGAATGGGCGGCCGGACTTCGCATTTCCGCCCGATTTTCGGGCACTAACCGGCTTGCCGCGATCGGGCAGGCAACAGGCGCAGACAACAGCGGCCGGACCGGATGAACGAAATCGAGAACAACGTGGCGGAAGCCCCCACCGCCGCGCTCCCCGAAGCCGCCCCCGCGCCGGAGACGGTAACGAAAGCCGTGCTCGTCGGCCGTGTCGCGCCCGAGCACCTGCGCGACGAATTGCTGGCCGAGATATTCGCGGACACGGTGCGCGCGCGCGCCGGCCACGCGGCGATGGAGACGCTGGAGCGCATCTACAGCTACGCCGAGGTGGATGCGCTGGCGACCGCGATCGCGCGGGCCCTGGTTGCGCGCGACATCGGTCCCGGCCATGTCGTGGGCCTGTGGATGGCGCGCGGGCCGGAACTGCTGATCGCCCAGATCGCCATCGCCAAGACCGGCGCCGCCTGGCTGCCCTTCGACGCCGACGCGCCCGTCGACCGCATCGCGGTCTGCCTGCAGGACGCTGAAGCGAAGGGGCTGCTGACCTCGGCGGAATTTGCGCTGAAGGCCGAAGGGCACATGCCCTGCCCGATCCTGATCGACGAGGCCATCGTCGATCCCGCCGACAACAGGCCGGTCGACGCGCGCGCGCTTGGGGCGACGCCGGACCATGCCGCCTACATGATCTACACGTCCGGCTCGACCGGCGTGCCGAAGGGCATCGTGATCACCGGGCGCAACATCTGCCACTACCTGCGTTCGGCCAACGAGGTCTACGGCGTCGGGCCGAGCGACATCGTCTTCCAGGGCGCCTCTGTCGCCTTCGACCTGTCGATGGAGGAGATCTGGATTCCCTACCTCGTCGGCGCGACCCTGTTCGTGGCGACGCCGCAGATCATGGGCGAGGCGGACAAGCTGCCCGACATTCTCGACGACGCCGGCGTGACCGTGCTCGACACGGTGCCGACGCTGCTCGCCATGCTGCCGAAGGATGCGCCGAAGCTGCGCATCATCATCCTCGGCGGCGAGGCCTGTCCGCCCGCTGTCGCTGCGCGCTGGTGCAAGCCCGGCCGGACCATCTTCAATTCCTACGGGCCGACCGAGGCCACCGTCGTGGCCACCGCCGCGATCGTGGAGCCGGACAAGCCGGTCACGATCGGCGGTCCGATCCCGAACTATACGGCCTATGTCTGCGACGACATGCTGAACCTTCTGGATCGCGGCATCGAAGGCGAATTGCTGATCGGCGGGCCGGGCGTCGCAAAGGGCTATCTCAAGCGCGACGAGCTGACGGCGGAAAAATTCGTCGCCAATCCCTTCTCGTCCAGCGGCGCCGACCCGATCCTCTATCGCTCCGGCGACGCCGTGGTGCTGGACGAGGCGGGGAACATCAATTTCCGCGGCCGCATCGACGACCAGGTGAAGATCCGCGGCTTCCGGGTCGAACTCGGCGAGATCGAGGCGAAGCTGACCGACCTCGCGGGCGTCTCGCAGGCCGCCGTGGTGCTGCGCGCGGTCGATGGCATCGACGAACTCGTCGCCTTCCTCGTGCCGAACAAGGGCGCGACCTTGGACGCGCGGCAGATGCGCGCCGACCTTCGCGCGAACCTGCCCGCCTACATGGTGCCGGGCCGCTACGAAATTCTCGACACGCTCCCGAAGCTGCCGTCCGGCAAGGTCAACCGCAACCTGCTCAAGAAGGCGGAACTGACCGCCGCCGCTCCCGTCGAGGAGCAGGAGGAGCCACGCACCGAAACGGAAGCCGCGCTGCTCGACGCGGCCAAGCGGACACTGCCGCCGCAGGCCATGCCGTTCGACGCGGATTTCTTCACCGACCTCGGCGGCCATTCGCTGCTTGCCGCGCGCTTCGTGTCGGCCGTGCGCCAGACGCCGCATCTCGCCTCGATCACGCTGCAGGATGTCTACAACCTGCGCTCGCTGCGTGCGATCGCGGCGCATCTCGACGGGAAGGCCGACGCGGCCGGTCCCGCGCGCGATCTCTCCTTCGAGCCGCCGCCCTTCCTGCGCCGCTTCCTGTGCGGCCTCGCGCAGGCGATCGCCCTGCCCTTCATCCTCGCGCTGATGACGGCGCAATGGCTCGGCGTCTTCGTCAGCTACATGCTGCTGACCGATCCTGACGCCAACCTGCTGTCCGAAATCGTCGCGCTGCTCGGCGTCTATCTCTGCATCAACCTCGCCACGATCCTGATCTCGATCGGCGCCAAATGGCTGCTGCTCGGGCGCACCAAGCCCGGCCGCTATCCGCTGTGGGGAAGCTATTATTTCCGCTGGTGGCTGGCGCAGCACCTGATCGCGCTCTGCCACGTCAAATGGTTCCAGGCCTCGCCGATCATGCGCCTCTACCTGACGGCCATGGGCGCGAAGATCGGCGAGGACGCCATCATCAGCGAGGTGGAAGCCGGCGCGATCGATCTCGTGACGATCGGCGCAGGCGCCTCGCTCGGCACGAAGCTGAAGCTCGCCAACGTGCGCATCGTCGGCAACGAGATGATCGTGGGGCGGATAGACATCGGCGCGGACGCCTATGTCGGCACGTCCTGCGTGATCGAGGACGGCTGCGTGATCGGCCAGGGCGCGGAACTGAAGGACCTGACCTCCGTGCCGGCGGGCACCGAGATCGGCGCGCACGAGATCTGGGACGGCTCGCCCGCCCGCAAGACCGGCATGGTGGACGAGGCGGAACTGCCGGCGCAGGCGACGACGACGCCAGGCCGCCGCGCGCTGCACACATTCGTCTACACCGTGCTGCTGCTGATCATACCGCCGCTCGGCCTGCTGCCGATCTTCCCGGCGTTCTGGGTGTTCGACCGGATGGATTCCTGGCTCGACATCCTCGACCGCACCTATTACCTGCTCGCCATTCCGATCTTCGCCTGGCCGACGTCGTTTGCGCTGGTCATCCTCACCGTCGGCTTCATCGCGGCGGTGCGCTGGGCGGTTCTCCCGCGCGTGAAGGAAGGCGTCTATTCCATCCATTCGTGGTTCTACCTGCGCAAATGGGCGGTGGCGCTGACGACGGAAGTGACGCTGGAGACGCTGTCCTCGCTGTTCGCCACCGTCTACATGCGCACCTGGTATCGCCTGATGGGCGCGGGCATCGGCAAGGATTCCGAGATCTCGACGAACCTCTCCGGCCGCTACGACATCGTCGACATCGGCGACAAATGCTTCATCGCCGACGAGGTGGTGCTGGGCGACGAGGACATCCGCCGCGGCTGGATGACGCTCGCCAGCGTCAAGACGGGCTCGCGCGTCTTCGTGGGCAACGACGGCGTGGTGCCGCCGGGCGCGATCATTCCCTCGGGCGCGCTGATCGGCATCAAGTCCAAGCCGCCGGCCAACGAACTCATGTCGGAAGGCGACACATGGTTCGGCTCGCCGCCGATCAAGCTGCCCGTGCGCCAGAAGTTCGACGGCGGCGGCGCCAACTGGACCTACGAGCCGCCGTGGTGGAAAAAGGCGATGCGCGCGACCTTCGAGGCCGTGCACATCTCGCTGCCGACCATGCTCTACATCACCTTCGGCACCTGGGCGGTGCAATGGTTCGGGCAGACGATCCTCGACCGGCACTACGGCGCGTTCATCTTCTATTTCATCGTCTCCTCCGTCCTGATCTCCGTCGCGATGACCGCTGTCGTCATCGGCATCAAATGGGCGACGATGGGCCGCTATCAGCCGCAGGTGCAGCCGATGTGGTCCTTCTGGGCCATGCGCACGGAAGCGGTCGCGGTCATGTACTGGGGCCTTGCGGGTCGCGTCTTCCTCGACCACCTGCGCGGCACGCCCTTCCTGCCTTGGACGCTTCGCCTGTTCGGCGCGAAGATCGGGCGCGGCGTCTACATGGACATGACGGACATCACCGAGTTCGACTGCGTGACGGTCGGCGATTTCTGCGCACTGAACTCGCTCTGCGCGCTGCAGACGCACCTTTACGAGGACCGCGTGATGAAGGTGGGCAACGTCCACCTCGGCAAGGGCGTCACCGTGGGCGCGGGCTCGACGGTCCTCTACGACACGCAGGTCGGCGATTTCGCCCAGCTCGGGCCGCTGACGCTGGTGATGAAGGGCGAGTCCATTCCGGCGAGTTCCGAATGGATCGGCGCTCCGGCGGAGCCGCGCGTGCGGGAAAAGCAGGCTGTGGCGGCCTGAAGCCGCAGCCCGGCTTTCTGCGAAACCGTTGAGGCCGATCAAGGCGCGAGCGCGGGCGCGGCCCCAGTCTCCATCACGTTTTCATGTCGGGAGGCTGAGGGGTGACGCACGTGGAAAATCAGAACGCCGGAACCCAGGCAGCCGCTGCCGCAGACAAGCCGAAGGACAAGGCGCCGAAGGCCGACGCGCCCAAGGAACATGTGTCGGTCGGCGCCATGCGCCACGACCCGATCCTGATCCGCAAACTGTTCGAGAGCGGCGAATACCCATACGCGCAGCACATGCGCACCAAGCCCTACGAAGAGCACATGATCGCGCTGCAGCAGGAATTGCTGAAGGCGCAGCGCTGGATCGAGGAAAGCGGAGAGAAAATCATGGTCCTGTTCGAGGGCCGCGACGCCGCCGGCAAGGGCGGCACGATCAAGCGCTTCATGGAGCACATGAACCCGCGCACGGCGCGCGTCGTGGCGCTGCAGAAGCCGACAGAGCGCGAGAAGACGCAATGGTTCTTCCAGCGCTACATCCAGCAGTTTCCAGCCGCCGGCGAGCTCTGCCTGTTCGACCGCTCCTGGTACAATCGCGCCGGCGTCGAGCGCGTCATGGGCTTCTGCACCCCCGCCGAATATCTCGAATTCATGCGCCAGTGCCCGGAGATCGAGCGCATGATCGTGCGCTCGGGCATCCGCCTGTTCAAATACTGGTTCTCGGTGTCGCGCGAGGAGCAGAAGCGCCGCTTCGAGTCCCGCGAGCACGATCCGCTGAAGCAGTGGAAGCTGTCGCCGATCGACCGCGCCTCGCTCGACAAGTGGGACGACTACACCGAAGCGAAGGAGGCGATGTTCTTCTACACCGACACCGCCGACGCGCCCTGGACGATCGTGAAGTCCGACGACAAGAAGCGCGCGCGCGTGAATTGCATGTCGCACTTCCTGTCGTCCCTGCCCTACCCGAACAAGGATCATTCCATCGTGCGCACGCCTGATCCGCTGATCGTCGGCACGACGGAGCATGTGATCGGGCGCGACTCGCAGATCCTCGGCAAGACCGTGCATCCGGATTTGAAGCGGGGCTAGCTGGCCTCGGCGAAGCCTGCGCGGGCGCGGTCGATGTCGGGGCTACGGTAGGCGGCTTCAGGGACGCTCGCGAGCCGCGACGGCTGGATCTGCGGACCGAGGCCGTAGAATTTCTGGAAGCTCATGATCAGGGGACGCCACTTGTCGGGATCGACGCGGTTCGACGCGCCGTCCAGCATGATGTCGTCAGCCAGGTGCACGCGCAGGATGCGCAGTTCGAACGAGACGACTGCGCCCTTCAGCCAGGGGTCGTTCTGCGCGAGGCCATGCTCGCCTTCGAGCGTCGCCTCCATATGGACGGGACATTCCCGCGCGCGCGGCGGCGCGACCATTTCGCTCGCCGCCTCCGTGAACCCCGCGAGTGCGAATTTATCAGCCACATGCCTATAGCCGCGCTGCGTCTTGCGCGCCGGTACCGGATCGGATCCAGTCGTGAGCGCGATGCGGTCGACGTAGGCCGCCTGACTGGCCGATGGGAGGTTGAGAACGCACTGGCGCGTGCGACGAATGTTCTCGGTCGTTCGCGACGATGCGTCGAGACCGATCATGCAGCGCCATCCGAGCCAGAAGACGGAAGACATGGGCGCGAGATTGGCGGAGCCGTCCTCGTTCGCGGTGCTGATGAGAACGACAGGCGTGCCGAAATAGAGAATGGCGGGTTCGTGTGCGCGATGCATGCTGAGCCTCCGATGAATTGACACCGGCAGACGTAAGCGCGGCGAAAGCGACGGCCCACCCGTTTCCTGCTGAGACTTACTTTTTGTAAGAGATGCGGTAGATCGCGCCTGCATAATCATCGGAAACGAGCAGCGCGCCATCCTTGTCCTGCAGCACATCGACGGGCCGGCCGAGATAGGTTCGCGGCCCCTGCAGAAAGCCGGAGGCGAAGACCTCTTCCTTCCCAAACTTGCCCTCGGCTGTCGCTATTACTCGCACGATGCGGCCGCCGCTGAACACGCTGCGGTTCCATGAGCCGTGTTCGGCGATGAAGATCGAATTGCGATAGCCTTCGGGAAATTGCGCGCCGGTATAAAATTTCATGCCGAGCGGCGCGACATGGGCGCCGAGGTTCGTGACCGGCGGCGTGAACTCATTGCACCTGCGTCCGGCCGCGAATTTCGGATCAGGCGTGTCGCCCTGGTGGCAATAGGGGAAGCCGTATTCCGCGCCGTCCTTCGCGATCATGTTGAGCTTGTCGGCGGGCATGTCGTCGCCCATGAGGTCGCGCGCGTTTTCCGTAAACCAGACGCGGCCCGAGCGTGGGTCGATGTCGGCGCCCACGGTGTTGCGCACGCCGCGCGCAATCGTCTCGGCCTTGCCCGTGGAGAGATCGAGCCGGCGCATCTCGCCTGTCCCCTTGGGCAGGTCGCAGATGTTGCAGGGCGCGCCGACGCCGAAGACGAGACGGTCTTGCGTGTCGGATGTCAGATATTTCCAGCCGTGATGGCGGCTCGACGGCAGGTCGTCGTAGACGACCTGCGGCGCCGGCATATGGTCCAGGCTGTCCTCGGCGCGGTCGTAGCGCAGGATGCGGTTGACCGCGGCGACGTCGAGCGCGCCGTCGCGGAAAGCGAGGCCGGTCGGCATGGTCAGCCCCTTCAGGATCGTACGCACCGTCCGCTTGCCGCCCTGCTCGGTCACCGCATAGACGGCGCCGGCGTCGAAGGAGCCGACGAACAGCGTGCCCTTGTCGCCCCAGGCCATCTGGCGAGCTTCCGGCAGGCCTGAAGCGTAGACCGAGATCGAAAACCCCTCGGGAAGCCTGATCTTCTTGAGGTTTTCGAGGAGTTGCGGCTCGGGCGTGGCGTCGCGGGCCGCCGCCGGAGCGACAGGCGCCAATGCGGCGGCGAAAAGAATGGCGGCGATGATCTGGCGCACGGGCGTCTCCCTGACCGGGGAAGCTAGCGCGCCCGCGGCCCGTCGCCAGCCGCGCATTTGACGGTCGGGCGAAAGCGCGACACAAGGCGGGCATGTCGCACAATACCTTTGGGCACCTCTTTCGCGTCACCACCTTCGGCGAGAGCCACGGCAAGGCGCTCGGCTGCGTGGTCGACGGCTGCCCGCCGATGATCCCGCTGGAAGAAGCCGACATCCAGGGCTTTCTCGACAAGCGCCGCCCCGGCCAGTCGCGCTTCACCACGCAGCGGCAGGAGCCGGATGCGGTGAAGATCCTGTCCGGCGTCTTCATCGATGAAGCGACGGGCAAGCAGGTGACGACCGGCACGCCGATCGCGCTCATGATCGAGAATGTCGACCAGCGCTCGAAGGACTATTCCGACATCAAGGACAAGTTCCGGCCGGGCCATGCCGATTTCACCTACGAGGCGAAATACGGCATCCGCGATTATCGCGGCGGCGGGCGTTCGTCGGCGCGCGAGACGGCTTCCCGCGTCGCGGCCGGCGCCGTCGCGCGCAAGGTGATCGAGGGCGTGTCGGTGCGCGGCGCGCTGGTGCAGATCGGCCCGCACAGGATCGATCGCAATCGCTGGGACTGGGACGAGGTCGACAACAATCCCTTCTTCCTGTCTCTTATACACATCTCCGAGCCCACGAGACGCTCATGAATCTC
>CAMFKC010000014.1 GCA_945956975.1 uncultured Methylocystaceae bacterium
GCGACACCCGAAAGATCAAGACGCGCAAGGCGCTCCGCCAGGAGCCCAACATCGCCGCCGCTGCACAACGTCGCGGCGCCGCCGTGTCCGGCGAGCCGCGCCTCCTGCTTGAGGCCGACGACGATGAGAAGGCGGCGCGCCACGCTCACATGCCGTAGGCGACGGATCGGCTGTTGCTCGCCGACAGGTTGCGATAGCGGGCGAGCGCCCACAGCGGGAAGAATTTCGAATAGCCGTGGTAGCGGAGATAGAAGACGCGCGGAAAGCCGGTCGCGGTGTAGAGCTCCTCGTCCCAGAATCCGTCTGCGGCCTGGTTTCGCGTGAGATAGGCGACGCCCCGCGCCACGGCCGGATTGTCCCGCTCGCCCGCCGCCATCAGCGCGAGCAGCGCCCACGCCGTCTGCGAGGCGGTCGACGGCGCTTGTTCGTAGCCGCGATAGTCGAGCTTGTAGCTCTCGCCGTCCTCGCCCCAGCCGCCGTCCGCGTTCTGGATGGCGACGAGCCAGTCGACCGCCTTGCGCATGGCGGGATGATCGGCGCCGAGCCCCGCGACATTGGGCGCGCAGAGCGACGACCACGTGCCGTAGATGTAGTTCATGCCCCAGCGCCCGTACCACGAGCCGTCCTTCTCCTGCTCCTTGAGCAGATAGGCGACGCCGCGCTTCATCACTTCGCTGGTCTCTTGCGTCGCGCCGAGCTGCGCGAGCATTGAGATGCAGCGCGCCGAGACATCCGCCGTCGGCGGATCGAGCAGCGCGCCATGATCGGCGAAGGGAATGTTGTTGAGATAGTGATAGGAATTGTCGGCGTCGAAGGCGCCCCAGCCGCCATCCTTGCTCTGCAGGCCTTCCACCCATTCGCGCGCGCGCGCGATCGCATCATTGTAGTCGCCGCCCGCGCGGTTCATCGCCATCACGACGACGGCCGTGTCGTCGACATCGGGGTAGTAGGCGTTGTTGTATTGGAACGCCCAGCCGCCCGGGCGCACATCCGGCCGCCGCACCGCCCAGTCGCCCTTCACGTCGAGCACCTGCAGCGGCTTCAGCCATTCGAGGCCTTCGCGCGCGCGTTGCTCCGATTGCGGGTCGCCGGCTTCCAGCAGCGCATGTGCGACCAGCGCCGTGTCCCACACCGGCGAGACGCAGGGCTGGCAATAGGCTTCATCCTCCTTGATCACCAGCAGCCGCTCGATGGATTCGCGCGCCAAGCGCTTGCGCTCGTCGTCGTCGGCGTAGCCGAGCGCATCGAACATCAGAAGGCTGTTGACCATTGCCGGGAAAATGGCGCCCAGACCATCGACGCCGTTGAGCCGCTCGATCGTGAAGGCCTCCGCCTTGGCAATGGCGCGGCGGCGCATGTCGCCGGGGAAATAGGGTTCGGCCGCGTGCAGCAGCTTGTCCAGACGCGCGAAGAGCGAGGCCCACGGCTCCTTCTGGTGCGGGCCGGCGGGCCAATCGGTCTCTTCATCCGGCGGAATGACGAAGAGTTCGGCGACGCCGACGCCTTTCGCATTCACCGGTTCGGGCCGCAACGCGGTCAGCACCATCAGCGGGATCATCACCGTGCGGGCCCAGTAGCTCACCTTGTCGACGTGAAAGGGAAACCACTTCGGCAGAAGCATGACCTCGACAGGAACGACCGGCACGCCGCGCCACGGCAATTGCCGGTAGAGCGCGAGCAGGATGCGCGTGAAGACGTTGCTCCGGGAGGCGCCGCCCCGCGCGAGCATCGCCTCGCGCGCCCGCTTCATGTGTGGCGCGTCGATGTCGTCGCCAATCATCTTCAGCGCGAAATAGGCCTTCACGCTGGCGCTCATGTCGAAGGCGCCCTTGTGGAACAGGGGCCAGCCGCCATGCTCGCCCTGGATGCGGCGCAGGTAGACGGCGATCTTCCGCTCGAGTTCTGCGTCCACCGGCTCGCCGCGGAAATGCCGCATCAGCACATATTCGGCGGGGATTGTGGCGTCGGCCTCCAGCTCGAAGCACCAGTGGCCGTCGTCGCGCCGGCGGCCGAGCAAGGCGTGGGTCGCGCGCGAAATTGCCGCCTCGAGACCGGCCGCATCGGTGGAAGCCGCGGGAGGCGGCGGGACGTTCACGTTCATTCCGGAATTCTCTGCGGCGCCGCTGTTGCGACGCACAATCCCGCCCTCAATAGCGCAACTTCCGGGGCGAGGCCAAACGCCGCATTTGGCGCCGCATTGCCGCAAAAATACGGCGAATATTTTTGCGCTGCGAAGGTTTAACTGTCTCACCGAAGGTTGAAGCCGAAACCGCCCGTGTTTTGCGGCCTTTGGCTTGACGAATGGACGCAATCGGGCCCAATTCTGATCTCAAGAGGAATAAACCGCGAAGCGTCGCAAAAGGCGCTCGCGGATGTGGCGCAGGGCAATGCGCCAGGGAGGATGCGTGAGATCAGATCAAGTCGCGCCGGCTGACTATTTTCACAAGGTGGTCGATTGCCAATGGGCGTGTCCCGCCCACACACCCGTCCCGGAATACATCCGATTGATCGCAGCGGGCCGCTACGGCGACGCCTACATGATCAACTGGCAGTCCAACGTCTTCCCCGGCATTCTCGGCCGCACCTGCGACCGTCCCTGCGAGCCGGCCTGCCGCCGTGGCCGCGTCGAGGAAGAGCCGGTCGCCATCTGCCGCCTCAAGCGCGTCGCCGCCGACTTCAAGGACGATGTCCGCGAGCGCATGCCGGCGAAAGCCGCGGCGAAGAACGGCAAGCGCGTCGCCTGCATCGGCGCGGGTCCCGCCTCGCTCACTGTCGCACGCGACCTCAGCCCCCTGGGCTACGACGTCACCGTCTTCGACGGCGAGGCCAAGGCCGGCGGTTTCATGCGCACGCAGATTCCGCGCTTTCGTCTGCCGGAGAGCGTGATCGACGAAGAAATGGGCTACGTCCTCGACCTCGGCGTGAACTTCGTTTCCGGCAAGCGCATCGACAGCCTCAAGAGCGTGATCGACGAAGGCTACGACGCCGTCTTTGTCGGCACCGGCGCGCCGCGCGGCCGCGATCTCGACGTGCCCGGCCGCGCGGAAGCTGCCGCCCACATCCACATCGGCATCGACTGGCTCGCCAACGTCGCCTTCGGGCACATCAAGAAAATCTCCAAGCGCGTGATCGTGCTCGGCGGCGGCAATACGGCGATGGATTGCTGCCGCTCCGCGCGCCGTCTCGGCGGCGAGGACGTGAAGGTCGTCGTCCGCTCCGGCTTCGAGGAAATGAAGGCCTCGCCCTGGGAGAAGGAGGACGCGATGCACGAGGGCATCCCGATCCTCAATTATCTCGTGCCGAAGGAGGTCAAGCACATCGACGGCCGCATGACCGGCATGGTCTTCGAGAAGGTGCGCGCCGAATATGACGCGAAGGGCCGCCGCTCGCTCGTGCCGACCGGCGAGCCGGATACGCTGATCGAATGCGACGAAGTCCTCGTCGCCGTCGGCCAGGAGAATTCTTTCCCCTGGATCGAACGGGACATTGGCCTCGAATTCGACAAATGGGGCATGCCCGTCGTCGATCCCGTAACCTATCGCTCGACCATCCCGAACGTCTTCTTCGGCGGCGACGCCGCCTTCGGCCCCAAGAACATCATCTGGGCCGTCGCGCACGGCCATGGCGCGGCCTTCTCGATCGACGCGCTCTGCCAGGGTCGCGACGTCGACGTGCAGCCGCCCGCGAAGGGCGAATTCGCCAGCCAGAAGATGGGCATCCACGAATGGTCCTATGACAACGACATTTCGCTCCAACGCCGCCTGAAGGTGCCGCTGCGCGACAATGCCGTGGCGCTGACCGACATCCGCGTGGAGGTCGAACTCGGCTTCGACACAGCGCGCGCGCTGGCGGAGGCCCATCGCTGCCTCAACTGCGACGTCGACACGATTTTCACCACGAAGCTCTGCATCGAATGCGACGCCTGCGTCGACATCTGCCCGATGGACTGCATTACCTTCACCGAGGACGGGCCCGAGGCGGACCTGCGCAAGCGGCTCATGGCGCCGGCGCTGAACCTCACGCAGGACCTCTATGTCTCGGACCAGCTCAAGACCAAACGTGTGATGGTGAAGGACGAGGACGTCTGCCTGCATTGCGGCATGTGCGCCGAGCGTTGCCCCACCGGCGCGTGGGACATGCAGAAATTTTCCGTGCAACTTCCGCGAGCGGGGGCGTAATGGCCATCGAAAGCGTTAACGATTTCGTCGTCCGGTTCGCCAACGTCAACGGCTCCGGTTCTGCCTCCGCCAACGCGCTCTTCGCCCGCGCCGTCATGCGCATGGGCGTTCCGATCGCGACCCGCAACATCTTCCCGTCCAACATTCAAGGGTTGCCCACCTGGTTCGAGGTGCGCGTCTGCGAGCAGGGCTGGCTCGGCGCGCGCGGCGGCACGGACTTCATGGTCGCGATGAACCCGCAGACTTGGGACAAGGACGTCGCCTCCATCGAGTATGGCGGCTATCTCTTCTATGATTGCTCGCGGCCCATTCCGGCGTCGAAATTCCGCGAGGATCTCACCGTCATCGGCGTGCCGCTGACGGAAATCTGCAACCGCGAATATCAGGACTCGCGCCAGCGCCAGCTCATGAAGAACATCATGGGCCTCGGCGCGCTCTCGGCCGTTCTCGACATGGACAACGAGGTCATCCGCACGCTGCTCGCCGAACAGTTCAAGGGCAAGCAGAAGCTGATCGACGCCAACCATCATGCGCTGGCCATCGGCCGCGACTGGGCGCTCGCCAACCTGCAATGCCCGATCGGCCTGCGCGTGAAGACCGCAAACGGCGTCGGCGACCGCATCTACGTGGAAGGCAATGCGGCGGCCTCGCTCGGCGCGGTCTACGGCGGCGCGACTGTGTGCGCCTGGTATCCGCTGACGCCCTCCACGTCGCTGGCCGAAGGTTTCACTTCCTACTGCAAGCGCCTGCGCGGAGAACCAGATACCGGCAAGAACAAATACGCCATCGTGCAATGCGAGGATGAACTCGCCTCCATCGGCGTCGTGATCGGCGCCGGCTGGAACGGCGCGCGCGCCTTCACCGCGACCTCCGGCCCCGGCATTTCGCTGATGCAGGAGTTTCTGGGGCTCGCCTATTTCGCCGAAATCCCGGCGGTGCTGTTCAACGTGCAGCGCGGCGGTCCCTCGACCGGCATGCCGACGCGCACGCAACAGTCCGATATTCTCGCCTGCGCCTACGCTTCGCATGGCGACACCAAGCACGTCCTGCTCTTCCCGAGGGATCCCGGCGAGGCCTTCGAGTTCGGCGCGCTCGCCTTCGATCTCGCCGACCGCTTGCAGACGCCGGTCTTCGTCATGCTCGATCTCGAGATCGGCATGAACTCGCATCTGACGAAGCCGTTCGAATGGGACGACAGCCGCAAGCTCGACCGCGGCAAGGTGATGACGGCGGCCGATCTCGATTCCGGCCGCGACTTCGGCCGCTATCTCGACGTCGACGGCGACGGCATTCCCTTCCGCACCTACCCGGGCACGCATCCGAGCCGCGGCTCCTTCTTCACGCGCGGCACGACGCGCGACGCCTATGCGCGCTACACGGAAGAAGGCGGCCCCTATGTCGAGAACATGCAGCGCCTGATCCGCAAGTTCGAGACGGCGAAGCACTACGTGCCGCTGCCGGTGCTCGACAAGGCGGCGGAACCTGCGCGCTTCGGCGTTCTGCATTACGGTTCGACCGGCGCGCCGATGGACGAAGCCATCGACATGCTGCGCAAGCAGGGCATCCACCTCGACGTGCTGCGCGTGCGCGGCTTCCCCTTCTCGCGCGAGGTCGACGAATTCATCGCGGCGCACGAGAGGGTCTTCGTCGTCGAACAGAACCGCGACGCACAATTGCGCACGTTGCTGATGACCGAGAACGGCGCCTCGCCCGACAGGCTCGTCTCCGTGCTGCACTACGACGGATCGCCTGTCACCGCGCGCTTCATCGCCCGCGCCATCGCCGATCTCGTCGCCAAAATGTCGCCCGCCAAGGAAGGGGCCCTTTCGTGACCTACCTCCCAAAGCCGAAATTCCGCCATCCCGCGATCGAAAAAAATGCGATAGGCCTCAGCCATCGCGATTACGAAGGCACAATCTCGACGCTCTGCGCGGGCTGTGGCCACGATTCGATTTCGTCGGCGATCATGCATGCCTGCTTCGAGCTGGATCTGCCGCCGCATCGCATCGCCAAGCTCTCCGGCATCGGCTGCTCGTCCAAGACCCCGACCTACTTTCTCGGCAATTCGCACGGCTTCAATTCCGTGCATGGCCGCATGCCCTCGGTGCTGACGGGCGCCAATCTCGCCAACAGGGACCTCATCTATCTCGGCGTCTCCGGCGACGGCGACTCCGCGTCCATCGGCTTCGGCCAGTTCGCCCATTCGATTCGCCGCGGCGTGAACATGGTCTACATCGTCGCCAACAACGGCGTGTATGGCCTGACCAAGGGCCAGTTCTCTGCGACCTCGGACAAGGGCGCCAAGCTCAAGAAGGGCGCGGTCAACACCGACGATCCGATCGACCTCGTCACCATGGCGATCCATCTCGGCGCGACCTTCGTCGGGCGCTCCTTCTCCGGCGACAAGAAGCAACTCGTCCCGCTCATCAAGGCCGCGATCGACCACAAGGGCCCGGCCTTCATCGACTGCATCTCGCCCTGCGTCGCCTTCAACAATCACGAGGGCTCGACCAAGAGTTTCGACTACGTGCGCGAGCACAACGAGGCGATCAACGCGCTCGATTTCATCTCCGAACGCGCGCCGATCACCGCCGATTACGAGCCGGGCCAGGCGCAGCAGGTGAAGCTGCACGACGGCACGTCGATCCTGCTGCGCAAGATCAACGCGGACTACGACGTGCACGACCGCGTCGCCGCCATCAACTACCTCATGTCGCACGATGTCGCGGGCGAGATCCCGACCGGCCTCGTCTATCTCGAGGATGATCCCGGCGACATGCACGACCGCCTCAACACGGTCGACCGCCCGCTCAACGAACTCGGCGACGCCGATCTCGTGCCGGGCTCGGCGGCGCTATCGAAGATCAACGCCGGGCTACGGTAGTCGCGAGACCCCCTCCCCTCCCTCCCCCGCTTCGCGACAAAGGGAGCAGATGCGTGATTGCGCCGAGGCCGCTAAACACGGAGGCGGCCTTCCCCTCTCCCGCGAAGCGGGGGAGGGAAAGGGTGGGGGCAGCGCCGCCACAGAGACGATCAAAAGGAAAACGCCCCCATGGCCCGCATTCCCTATTTCGACATCGCCAAGGCCGAGGGCCGCGCAAAAAAGGCCTACGAGAAACTGCCAAAGCTCAACATCTTCCGGATGCTCGGCCATTCCGGCGAGCTGGTGGACGGCTTCAACCGGCTTGGCTCCCAGATCCTCTACTTCACCAAGATCGATCCGATCCTGCGCGAGATCGCCATCATCCGCGTCGGCGTCCTGTCGAAGGCGACCTACGAGGTCTACCAGCACGAGCGTATCGGCCGGCAACTCGGCATGGACGACGCCAAGATCGCCGGCATCCATGAAGGGCCCGAGGCCGCCGCCTTTTCCGAGATCGAAAAGGCCGTCATGCGCTTCACCGACGATGTCGTACACAACGTCCGGGCGTCGGATGCGACCTTCGCGCCCCTCGCGCGCCACCTGTCGCATCAGGAGATGCAGGAACTCACGCTGACGATCGGCTATTACATGATGGTCTCGCGGTTTCTGGAAACCTTCGACGTCGACATCGAGGATGCGCCGGTCGGCCTGAACAAGGTCCCGGGGACAGCGCCCAAAGGTTAGACACGGGGCGCGATCCGGCTATATTCCCCGCTCCCTGGATTTGATCGGAGCGCCGCCTTGCCGCGACATCGTCCGCCCGACCGCCTGGCAAAGGCAATGATGTGAGCGATCGCCTGAAGGAGAGCCTGCGCCGCGCTGAGAGCCGGGGGGGCAAAGCTTCCGTCGCCCGCCAGATCGAGAACTGGATCGCGGGCTATCACGCCATTGACGGCGTGCCCGACGAATTCATGGACGCCGACGGCGTCGCGCGCCAGCACTGGGTCAAATTCTTCGTCGCGCTGGCCAAATACAGCCAGAAGGACCTCGCCCAACGCTTCGAGACCGCCGACCGCCTCATTCGCGAAACCGGCATGTCCTATCGCGTCTATGGCGAGACCAACGAGCGTTCCTGGCCGCTCGGCCGCCTCCCGCTGCTGATCGACGGCGCCGAATGGGCCGGCATCGAGAAGGGCATCGCCCAGCGCGCGGAATTGTGGGATCGGGCGCTGGCCGACATTTACGGCGAGGGCAAGCTGGTGTCCGAGGGCGTTCTGCCGTCCTCCGCCGTGCTCGGCTCGCCGGACTTCATCCGCCCGCTGCATGGGGTCCGCCCGGCGGGCGGACGCTGGCTGCGTTTTTACGCTGCCGATATCGGCCGTGGGCCGGACGGCCGCTGGTGGGTGCTGGGCGACCGCGCCCAGGCGCCGTCGGGCGCGGGCCATGCGCTGGAAAACCGTCTCGTCTTCAGCCGGGTCTTCGCAAATCTCTATCGCGACCTCAACGTCAACCGGCTCGCCGGCTTCTTCCGGGAGTTTCGCGCCGGCCTCGTCAACGCCGCCAGCCGCAGCGAGCCGCGCATCTGCCTGCTGACGCCCGGCCCCTACAGCCAGACCTATTACGAGCAGGCCTATCTCGCGCGCTATCTCGGCTTCCTGCTGGTGGAAGGCGGCGATCTCGTCGTGCGCGACGACAAGGTCCATGTCCGCACCATCGCCGGCCTCAAGCGCGCGGACGCGCTGCTGCGCCGCATCGACGCCGACTGGTGCGATCCGCTCGAACTCAACGCCGCCTCGCGCCTGGGCGTGCCCGGCTTGATGGAATCCATCCGCGCGGGCGAGGTCGTCGTCGCCAACATGCCGGGCGCCGGCCTCATCGAATCCCGCGCGCTTCTGGGCTATCTCCAGGCCATGTCGCGACGCCTGATGGGCGAGGATCTGCTGCTGCCGCATATCGCCACCTGGTGGTGCGGCGACCCGTCGGCTGCGCGCGAAGTGCTGGATGATCTCGACCACAAGGCGATCTCGGGCGCCTTCATCGACAATCCGCCGGGCCTCGACAACGGCCGCACCGCTCTGCCCGCCGAACTCGACGACGGCCGCCGCGACAGACTGCGC
The DNA here is from genome assembly GCA_945956975.1 of uncultured Methylocystaceae bacterium. Lineage (GTDB taxonomy): Bacteria > Pseudomonadota > Alphaproteobacteria > Rhizobiales > Beijerinckiaceae > JAJXWB01. The sequence goes on from CAMFKC010000014.1 coordinate 9,159, forward strand.
CGCGCCATCGGGCGCCGGGGCGTCGACTATGTCGGCCAGGAGATCGTGCGTCTGTCGACCACGCCGGCGTGGATCGACGGCGCCATTGCGCCGCGGCCGTTCACGCTGCGCGTCTATGCGGCGGCCACGCCCGATGGCTGGCGCGTGATGCACGGCGGCTTCTGCCGCATGTCCGATCACATCGACGCGCGCGCTCTCTCGATGGGCGAGGGCGTGACATCCGCCGACGTCTGGGTGATCGAGGACCGGCCGGTCGAACAGACGACGCTGTTGCCGACCGGCGACAACGTGCGGATCGTGCGCCAGCTGGGCAATCTGCCGAGCCGCGCCGCCGACAATCTGTTCTGGTTCGGCCGCTATCTCGAGCGCGCCGAGGCGACGCTGCGACTGGTGCGCTGCTATTGCGGCCGCGTGACGGAGAGCGCGCCGGATGGCGGCTCGAACGCGCGCGCGCGTCTGCAGAGCCTGCTCACGCCGCGCCGCACGGCGGAGGAGGCCAAAGCTGCGCTGACGAAATCGCCATCCGAGATCGCGGCCGCGGCGCTGCACGACACGCGCTACATTTCGTCCGGCGCCGCGCTCGCCCGCGCCGCACGCAACGCGGCCTCGATCATCCGCGAACGCCTGTCGCAGGACATCTGGCAGATCCTCGGCGATCTCGAGCATCGTCTGGCCATTCCGCTGCCGACGACACATCTGCCGGAGGCCGAACTGATCGACCGCGCGGAGGGCGCGCTGCATGCGCTTTCCGCGCTGTCGGGCCTGATCCAGGAGAACTTCAACCGCGTCGCCGGCTGGTCGTTTCTCGACATCGGCCGGCGCGTCGAGCGCGGCATCTCCACCTTCGCTCTGGCGCGCATGTTCGCCGACCGCGACGCCAATGCGGACAATCTCGACGTCCTGCTCGACCTCATCGATTCGCAAATCACCTATCGCTCGCGCTACCTCGTCGGCGTCGCGCTGGCGCCCGTGCGCGACATGGCGCTGCTCGACCCCAACAATCCGCGCTCCGTCGCATTCCAGGTGCAGCGTATTCGCGAACATCTCGACGCGCTGCCGACATTGCGCCAGGACGGCATGCTCGAGGCGCCGCAGCGAATCGCGCGCATGCTGGACGCCGAACTCTCCGTCGCGGAAGCCGCGAAGCTGGACAACAACAAGATCATGGCGTTCGAGCAGAACCTGATGTCGCTGGCCGTCAGCATAGAGGCGCGATACTTCCTGCAGGGGTCGAACGCGGTGCGCGCGGAAACGCCGAAGGGTCTCGCGTGATCTACGATATCCGGCACATCACGACCTATTCCTACGAATATCCGGTCGCTTCCTCGCTCTGCACGCTGCGTCTCTCGCCGCGCGAGGGACGTGGCCAGCGCGTGCTCGACAGCGGCATCGAGATCGCGCCCGTGCCTGTGTCGCGCACCGCGCGCCCCGATTTCTTCGGCAATCTCGTCACTACCGTTCGCATCGAGGAAGCGCACCGTGAATTGCGCGTGACATCGCTCGCCAGCATCGAAGTGCGCCGCGAGCAGCAGCCGCATGCCGAACTCACGCCATCTTGGGAAGACGTGCGCCGGCAGGTCGACGACGTCCAGACGCTCGATTCGCGCTCGCCGGCGCACTTCCTGTTTCCGACGAAACTCGTGCCGCTCTACGACCCCGCGACCGCCTATGCGGCGGAGAGCTTTCCGCAAGGCCAGCCGATCCTCGCGGGCGCCGTCGAACTGATGCGCCGCATCCGTCAGGATTTTCGATACGACCCCGAAGCGACGCTCATATCGACGCCGCTTTCGGAGGCCTTCGAGGCGCGCGGCGGCGTCTGCCAGGACTTTGCGCATATCATGATCGCGGGCCTGCGCGGCATCGGCGTGCCCGCCGCCTATGTCAGCGGCTACATCCGCACCATTCCGCCCGAGGGCAAGCCGCGCCTCGAAGGCGCGGACGCGTCGCATGCCTGGGTCAACGTCTGGTGCGGCGCAGCCGCCGGCTGGCTCGGCCTCGATCCGACGAATGCGCTCCAGGTCAACGACGATTTCGTCGAGATCGCCTTCGGCCGCGACTACACAGACGTCGCGCCGCTCGATGGCGTCATTCTCGGCTCAGGCAAGCAGACGTTGAAGGTCAGCGTGGATGTGAAACCGGTCGGATGACCGGCTGAGGCGGCCTCTCATCGCTCACGGCTTGCAGGCGGCGACCAGCCGCGCATTGTCGGCGATGGCCCGCTGCGCAATCGCTCGCGGGCGCTGCATGCACCAGTTGAAATGGCCCTGCGCGTCGTTGGCGCGAAGGACGAATTCGCGACACTTCCTCGCTTTGCCCTGGTTCCACAAAGCGGTCAGCTTCGGCGCGTAGGTTTGCGTGCAAAAGGCCATGTCGCTTTGCGATGCGCCAAAACCGAAGATAGAGGGCTTGGCCTGCTGCGCGCCTCCGGGCGGCGCCGGCGGCTGGCCGGTCCGCAGATCCTTGCAGCCGACGGAAACGCAGGCGTTGGAGATCTGGAACTGCGACGTGAAGGCCGCCTCCGCCTTCAGGCAGGCGGCCTGCGCGGCAGTCTGCGCGGCGCTCTGATTGGCGGCCGTCACGCTGTACATGCGCCCGTTCGGCTTGAATCCGCCGCCGCCGATCGTCGAATAGGTTCGGCCCTGCACATTGCAGGCGACCTGCGCCGCAGCGCTGGCGGTAAACGCCGCGAGCGCCGTCAGCGCAATGAGCGAAGAAGCCAACGCCTGCCGATCGATCTTCATGCAATGTCGCCCCCGCCTCGGCAGAGCATAGAGACGTGCTCCGGGCGCGCCAAGCAAGGCGGCGGCGCCCGTCACTCGGAAATCGCATTTGCGTTTTGCGCCCGGGCAGCCACAATCCTGTCGGACAAGAAAAACATCCGCAGGAAACGTTTCATGCAGGTCAAGATCAACGAAATCGCCACCGGGCTCCGCTGTCCCGAAGGCCCGGTCGCCATGCCCGACGGTTCGATCATCCTCGTCGAGATCGCGCGCGGCACGCTGTCGCGCGTCACGCCCGACGGCAAGGTTCAGGTGATCGCCGAGCCCGGCGGCGGCCCGAACGGCGCGGCGCTCGGCCCCGACGGCAAGATGTACATCTGCAACAACGGCGGCTTCGAATGGCGCGAGACGCCGGAGACCGGCCTGCGCCCGGTCGCGCAGGCGAAGGACTATTCCGGCGGCCGCATCGAGCGCATCGACATCTCCACCGGCAAGGTCGAGCGCGTCTACGACGGCGCCGAGAACGGCAAGCTGCGCGGCCCCAACGATATCGTCTTCGACAAGACCGGCGGCTTCTGGTTCACCGACCTCGGCAAGGGCCGCGCGCGCGATATGGATCGCGGCGGCCTCTATTACGCCAAGGCCGACGGCTCCTTTATCACGGAAGCCATCTATCCCATGATGACGCCGAACGGCGTCGGCCTCTCGCCGGACGAGAAGACGCTCTACGCCGCCGAGACCCAGACCGGCCGCGTGTGGAAATGGGACCTCGAAGGTCCCGGCAAGCTCGTGCCGAAGAAGACCGGCCATGCAGCCGCCGGCGGCGAATTGCTCGCCGGCGTGCCGGGCTTCCAGCTCTTCGACTCGCTCGCGGTCGACGGCGGCGGCAATGTCTGCGTCGCCACGCTGATGAACGGCGGCATCACCGTCATGTCGCCCGACGGCAAGTCGGTCGAGCACGTGCCCATGCCCGACTACATGACGACCAACATCTGCTTCGGCGGCCCGGACCTGCGCACGGCCTATGTCACGTTGTCGTCGTCAGGCCGACTCGTGTCGTTCGAATGGCCGCGGCCGGGGCTGAAGCTGAATTTCTCCTGAGACGCACGGGGCGCGCCGATCGCTGGCGTCGCGGAATGCACTGCGCTGCGGGATCAACAGCACTGTAACTGTCTCTTATACACATCTGACGCTGCCGACGATATGCAGGGTGTAGATCTCGG
>CAMFKC010000015.1 GCA_945956975.1 uncultured Methylocystaceae bacterium
GGGCGCGTAGCTCAGCGGGAGAGCACTACGTTGACATCGTAGGGGTCACAGGTTCAATCCCTGTCGCGCCCACCATTCTTGTCTCATCAAAGCGCCTGCGGGCGCTTTTTGCATTTCATGGCCTGCGCGAAAGCCGCATGTCCGCGTCGCGCCGGCCCGAATTGACCCCCCTCCGCCGAGGTAGCATTCTAGCTGCATAAGAATCTCGGGAGAGCGGACGATGGCGGGTGGTAACGGGTCGGGTGCGCCGGCGGGCAAGCGCAAGCTGCGCTCGCAGCTTTGGTTCAACAATCCCGACAATCCCGGCATGACCGCGCTCTACATCGAGCGCTACCTGAATTTCGGCCTGACGCGCGGCGAGCTGCAGTCCGGCAAGCCGATCATCGGCATCGCGCAGACGGGTTCGGACCTCTCCCCCTGCAACCGCCACCATCTCGACCTCGCCAAGCGCGTGCGCGAAGGCATCGTGGCGGCGGGCGGCATCGCCTTCGAATTTCCCGTCCATCCGATCCAGGAAACGGGCAAGCGCCCGACCGCGACGCTCGACCGCAATCTCGCCTATCTCGGCCTCGTCGAATTGCTCTACGGCTATCCGCTCGACGGCGTCGTGCTGACGACGGGCTGCGACAAGACCACGCCGGCCTGCATCATGGCGGCGGCCACGGTGAACATTCCGGCCATCGTCCTCTCCGGCGGGCCCATGCTCAACGGCTGGTGGCGCGGGCAGCGCGCGGGCTCCGGAACAGTCGCCTGGAAGGCGCGCGAGGAGCATGCGGCCGGCCGCATGACCGAAGAGGAATTCATGGACGCGGTCACCTCTTCCGCGCCCTCCGTCGGCCATTGCAACACGATGGGCACGGCCTCGACGATGAATGCTTTGGCAGAGGCGCTCGGCATGAGCCTGCCCGGCTGCGCCGCCATCCCCGCGCCCTATCGCGAGCGCGGCCAGATCGCCTACGAGACCGGCAAGCGCGCCGTCGAGATCGTGTGGGAGGATCTGAAGCCCTCCGACATCATCACCCGCAAGGCGCTGGAAAACGTGATCGTCGCCAACAGCGCGATCGGCGGCTCCACCAATGCGCCGATCCACATCAACGCCATCGCGCGCCATGTCGGCGTGGAGTTGAACGTCGAGGATTGGGAGAGCGTCGGGCACAAGGTGCCGCTGCTCGTCAACATGCAGCCTGCGGGCTTCTATCTCGGCGAGGAATATTACCGCGCCGGCGGCCTGCCGGCCGTCATGAACGAGCTGATGAAGCGCAAGCTGATCCACGAGGATGCGCTCACCATCAACGGCAAGACGATGGGCGACAATTGCCGGGGACGCGAGGTGACGGATACCGACGTCATCAAGCCGATCGACAAGCCGATGCTGGAGGATGCAGGCTTCATCATCCTCAAGGGCAACCTGTTCGACAGCGCCGTAATGAAGACTTCCGTTATCTCGAAGGAATTCCGCGACCGCTACCTCTCGAACCCGAAGGACCCCGAGGCCTTCGAGGGCCGCGCCATCGTCTTCGAGGGCCCGGAGGATTACCACCACCGCATCGACGATGAATCGCTCAAGATCGACGAGCACTGCCTGCTCTTCATCCGCGGCACCGGCCCGATCGGCTATCCCGGCGGCGCGGAGGTCGTGAACATGCAGCCCCCCGCGGCCCTCATCAAGCGCGGCGTCACCTCGCTGCCCTGCATCGGCGACGGCCGGCAATCGGGCACGTCGGGCTCGCCGTCCATCCTCAACGCCGCGCCGGAGGCGGCGGTCGGCGGCGGCCTCGCGCTGCTGCGCACCAACGACAGGGTGCGCATCGACCTGCGCAAGCGCACCGCCAACATCCTGATCTCCGACGCCGAACTCGCGCAGCGCCGCGCGGACCTGCAAAAGAACGGCGGCTTCCCCTTCCCGAAGAGCCAGACGCCCTGGCAGGAGATCCAGCGCTCGATGGTCGCGCAATTCGATGAGGGCATGGTCCTGAAGCCAGCGGTCCAGTTCAAGGACGTCGCGCATGTCTCGCCCGTGCCGCGGGACAATCATTGAGGACCTGGCCGTCATGCCCGGGCTTGTCCCGGGCATCCACGCCATCGAGCGCTGCAAGAGGGTGGAGAACGTTCGTGGTTGGCGGAGCGATGCGTGCTGATACGGCAAGGCGCGGATGGCCGGGACAAGCCCGGCCATGACGTCTCCCGCCCCCATAGGCTCAGCCGTCGACACGACGCCAGCGCCGCGTCCGGAGCCGCGCGTCTTCGAAGGCGCCTTCGTCCGCCTCGAGCCGCTGACGCCCGCGCACGCGCCGGATCTCTACGCCGCCACCCATGGCGAGGATCGCGAGAGCATCTGGCGCTATCTCTTCACCGGCCCCTATCCGGACTTCGCGAGCTTCGAGGCTTGGGTCGCCGCGCAATCGCAATCGAACGACCCGCTGCCCTGGGCCGTCATCGACAGGTCGGGCAAGGCCGTCGGCGCGCTGACCCTCATGCGCATCGATCCGCCCAATCGCGTGATCGAAATCGGCGGCATCACCTTCGGGACGCCAATGCAGCGCACGACCGGCTCGACCGAAGCGATATACCTGCTCGCCCGCTACATATTCGAGCTCGGCTATCGCCGCTTCGAATGGAAGTGCAACGACCTCAACGCGCCCTCCAAGAACGCGGCGCTGCGGCTGGGCTTCGCCTACGAAGGACTCTTCCGCCAGCACATGATCGTGAAGGGCCGCAACCGCGACACGGCGTGGTTCTCCATGCTCGACACGGAATGGCCCACGCGCCGCAAGGCCTTCGAGACCTGGCTGTCGCCGGCGAACTTCGATTCCGAAGGCCGACAGCGCACGAGCCTAGGCGACCTCATGGGCGCGGGCGGCCACTGATGATCCTGCGGCGCGCCAGCGATGAGGATCGTCCTGCGCTCGAGGCGCTGCAGCGCGCCGCTTATGCCGAGAACGAAAAGATCCTCGGCGCGACGCCGATCCCGCTTAAAGCCGACTACGCGCAAATCCTGCGCGACATGGAGGTCTGGCTAGCCGGCCCCCACGGCGCGCCCGAAGGCGCACTGGCGCTGGAATTCCGCGACGCCGACATGCTGATCTGGAGTGTCGCGACCCAGCCGACGGCGCGCGGAACGGGCGTGGGGCGCGGCCTTCTCGCGCTCGCCGAAAAGCGCGCACGCGACGAGAGGCGCGACACGATCCGCCTCTACACCGCGAGCGTCTATACGTCGAACATCGCATGGTATGCGCGCCACGGCTTCGCGGAGGAAACGCGCGAACCGCTCAGCGACAGAACCATCGTGAACATGATCAAGAAACTGAATTAGGGAGACGAAAATGGCCGGCAGGTTGAAGGGCAAGATCGCATTCTGCACGGCGGCGGGCGCCGGCATCGGCCAGGCGACGGCGCAGGCCTTTATCGAAGAAGGCGCGCATGTCATCGCCACCGATCTCAACGAGGCGAGCCTCGCGCCGCTGAAGGCCGCCGGCGCCGATTGCCGCAAGCTCGACGCGCTCTCGACGGACGCCGTGAACGCGATGGCCAAGGACGTCGGCGGGATCGACATCCTCTTCAATTGCGCCGGCTACGTGCATCACGGCAACGTGCTGACGACAAGCGACGAGGACTGGGACTTCTCGTTCGACCTGAACGTCAAATCCATGCACCGCACGATCCGCGCCTTCCTGCCGGGCATGATCGCGCGCGGCGGCGGCTCGATCGTCAACATTTCCTCGATCGCCTCTTCCGTGCGCGGCCTGCCGAACCGGCATGTCTACGGCGCATCGAAGGCCGCCGTCATCGGCCTCACCAAGGCGGTGGCGGCGGACTTCATCGGCAAGGGCATCCGCTGCAACGCCATCGGCCCCGGCACGGTGCAGAGCCCCTCGCTCAACGAACGCATCAAGGCGCTCGCCGCGACCAACAAAATCAGCGAGGAGGCGGCGCGCGAAAGCTTCGTCGCGCGCCAGCCGATGGGGCGCCTGGGCACGGCGCAGGAGATCGCGATGATCGCGACCTACCTCGCCTCCGACGAGGCCGCCTTCACGACCGGGCAGATGTACATGGTCGACGGCGGCATGACGATCTGAGGCAGGATGCTGCTCGCTTCACCCATTCGGAACGCTGCCGCGCTCCCTCCCCTTTACGGGGAGGGTGGCGAGCGTCAGCGAGCCGGGTGGGGTGGGGGTATCGAGCCGCAGTTCGTCCGGTCGCTTGAGCCCCACCCGCTCATCCGCTGCGCGGTTGAGCGACCTCCCCATAAAGGGGAGGTAGGCGCGCCCGGGTTGTTACCGCGACACCAGTTCCACGCGCACCGGCGCAACGCCAGAGGCGCGCATTCCGAGCACGCCGGCCGCGCCCGTGGACACGTCGACGATGCGGCCGCGCACGAACGGGCCGCGATCGTTCACCGTCACAATGACGGACCGCTTGTTGCGCAGGTTGGTCACGCGGATTTTCGAACCGAAAGGCAGGGAACGGTGCGCCGCCGTGAAGTGGCCGACGTGGCCGCCGCTCGCGGTGCGGCCGCGGCCGCCGTAGTAGGACGCCTTGCCGGTCCAGGAGGAAGCTTCGGCGGCGCCGGCGGCGAGCATGGTCATACCAAGAACAAGGATAGTCTTCTTCAACACGAACTCCTGATGGGTCGGGGGTTCCCAGCCGGGAACCGCCTGTTGAAGGGCGGATTGGGACAGAATGGGGCAGACAAGGCCCTATTTTCGTCGAATGGAGGCCGCCGGCCACGCGGGCCAATAGCCTCATCTCGCACTTGCGTAATCTTTCCAGTGCTTTGCAGACCACGGGAAATGACGTTGCCGATTTACAACAGAACTCGAGAAATGGGGAAACAACGATGAAAGTGCTCGTCACCGGCGCCGCCGGCATGATCGGCCGCAAGTTCTGCCAGCGGATTGCGAAGGACGGGGCGATCGGCGGCAAGCCCGTCACGGCGCTTCACATGGTGGACGTCTTCGCCGCCGCCGACCTGCCGGGCGCGGCCTTCACGGTCACGAGCGAGGCGGCCAATATCGCCGACCGCGATCTCGCCCCGCGGCTGATGGCCGACCGGCCGGACCTCATCGTGCATCTCGCGGCAATCGTCTCCGGCGAGGCGGAGGTCGATTTCGACAAGGGCTACGCGGTCAATCTGGATGGCACCCGCTACATCTACGACGCCATCCGCGCCGAGAACATCCTGTCGGGCGGGCAATACCGGCCGCGCGTCGTCTTCTCGTCCTCGATCGCGGTCTTCGGCGCGCCCTTCCCCGATCCGATCCCGGACGATTTCCATCTCACGCCGCTGACCAGCTACGGCGCGCAGAAGGCCTGCGGCGAGTTCATGCTGGCGGACTTCACCCGCAAGGGCTTCTTCGATGGCGTGGGGCTGCGCTTCCCCACCATCTGCGTGCGCCCGGGCAAGCCGAATGCGGCGGCCTCGGGCTTCTTCTCCAACATCATCCGCGAGCCGCTCGCCGGCCAGAAGGCCGTGCTGCCGGTCGCCGAGACCGTGCGTCACACGCACGCCACGCCGCGCGCGGCGGTCAACTTCATCCTGCACGCCGCGACCATCGACGGCGACAAGATCGGCCCGCGCCGCAACCTCTCCATGCCCGGCGTCTGCGTGACGGTCGGCGAGCAGATCGAGGCCCTGCGCAAGGTCGCCGGCGCGACCGCCGTCTCGCTGATCGAGCGCAAGCCGGACGAAGCGATCATGAAGATCGTGTCGGGCTGGCCCGAGCGCTTCGAGGCGAGCCGCGCCCGCGCGCTCGGTTTCGTCGCGGAGACCTCGTTCGAGGACATCATCCGCGCGCATATCGCGGACGAACTGGGCGGCAAAGTGGGGGTCTGACGCCCTCGTTTCCTCGTCACGCGAGGCGGGACAACAGGTCTCGCGCTCGCCCGGTCCGGCTGTGCCGCACGGAAGCGAGCGCAAGGCTCACATTTTCCGGAAGCCGAGCTTCTTGCCGCCTTCCTTCGGGTCCTTCTGCCAGGACTGGTCGGCTTCGTACTCGAAATTCGCATGGTGGCCCTTGCGGGCGCGCAGCATGAGCTTGCCCCCGGAATAGGACCAGCCCACCGGATCGAAAACCGCAATGCCATTGTCGCGGCAGGCCGGCGCAAGCTGCGCCTTGCCGCCCGGGTGCAGCGTCAGCATGCAGCCCGTATCCTTGCTGCCCTCGCGCAGAACCGAATAACGGCCCGGCATTTCCGCCGCCGGCACGGCAGGACCCCGCGACACGTTCGTTGGCTGCGGCTCGCGCGCCGCTGGCTTGCGCGGTTCGCTGGCGGCCGTGAGCGCGTAGAACTCGCCCTTGGCGCCCTTGGCACTCAACTGTCCGTTGTCCGAAGCAAAAGCCAGAATGGAAGCGCCGCCCTTGTCGAGGAGCTCGATGCGTTCTGGCGCGGGCAGCCTCCAGGCGGCCACCTTGGCGACGCCCGGCATCGCGTGGCGGCATCCCGGCGGAATGCCGACGGCGTGCGCCTCGCCGCGCAGCTGGATCGTGCATTCGCGGCCTGCGCCCTGGCTCAACCGCCAGACGCCCGCCGCGCCCTGCTCGCTCTTCGCGTCGACCGCGAAGGCCGGCGACGCCGCCAATATGCCGATCGTGAGCCAGACCTTTGGGGAAGCCTGGCTCTTCAACATTGCGCTGAGGCGCGTCATCCTACCCTCCCTGCGTTGCGTCTCTCAGGACGCACGCCGCGTGGCCGGCCACGGCGTCTCGGCGACGGGCGTCAGAGGCCCGCGACCGCTAATGAATGATCTCAAATTGTCGACGACGAGTTGCCCCATCGCGTCGCGCGTATGCTTCGTGCCCGATCCGACATGCGGGAGCAAGACGACATGCTCCATTTCGATGAGTTCTTGCGGCACATTTGGCTCATCAGCGTAAACGTCCAGGCCGGCGGTGAGTATTTTCCGGTCGCGCAGCGCGGCGATCAACGCGTCCTGATCGCAGACCGAACCGCGCGCGACATTGATGAAGACGCCGTTGGGGCCCAGCGCTTCCAGCACTTCGGCATTGACGAGGTGCTTGGTCTCGGGCCCGCCCGGCGTGATCGCCACGAGTATGTCGCAGGCGCGCGCCATGCCCGCCGCCGTGGGGAAATAGAGATAGGGCGCGTCGTCCTGCGGGCGGCGGCCGTGGTAGATCACCTTCATGCCGAAGGCTTCCGCGCGCCGGGCGATGGTGCGGCCGATTCGTCCCAGGCCCAGAATGCCGAGCGTGCGCCCGCGCAGCGAGGCGGTTAGCGGAAACGGCGCCTTGGGCCAGTGGCCCTCGCGCACATAGCGGTCGGCCTGCGGCAATTGACGGACCGCCGAAAGGATCAAGCCGAAGGTCGTGTCCGCGACCTCGTCGTTGAGCACGTCAGGCGTGTTGGTGACGACGATCCCGTGCTTTCCGGCCCAGGCGGCATCGATGTGATCGTAGCCGACCCCGAACGACGACACGATTTCGAGCTTGGGGAAACGGGCAAGCATGGCGCCGTCGACCTTGGCGTGGCCGCCGCCCGTCGCGATTCCGCGAATGCGCGGCGCGATGTCCGCCAGAACCTTCTCCCGGTCGGGCGCCTCCCACAATTTGTGCAGGCGCGAGCAACCGGCGACGCCCTCGACCACCAGCGGCGGCATCGGGCTGAACATCAAGGTTTCAAAGTCGGACACATCGCCTCCGCTGGGAGTTTCCTTCATACGACCGTCGCATGGCTCGCGCATTTGCATGCTTGCATTTTACTGCGCCGACTGCATCATGCGCGAGCGATCGGGCAGCGGCAAGCAGCCGCTGAACCACGGACGCACGGGCGCGCAAAGACGCCGCGGGGAGGAAGTCTGTATGGCGTCTGTCGAAATTCGCGACGTGCGCAAGGCCTATGGATCGACCGCCGTCATTCACGGCGTCAATGTCGACATCAAGGACGGCGAATTCGTGGTGCTGGTCGGCCCGTCGGGCTGCGGCAAGTCAACGCTTCTGCGCATGATCGCGGGCCTCGAGAACATCACCGGCGGCCAGATCCTGATCGGCGACCGCGTCGTCAACGATGTTCCGCCGAAAGAGCGCGACATCGCGATGGTGTTCCAGAACTACGCGCTCTACCCGCACATGACCGTCTACGACAACATGGGCTTTTCACTGAGGCTGCGAAAGGCCGACAAGGCGGAGATCGAATCGCGCGTCGCGCGCGCCGCCGACATCCTCGGCCTCAAGCCGCTGCTCGACCGCTATCCCCGGCAATTGTCCGGCGGCCAGCGTCAGCGCGTCGCCATGGGCCGCGCCATCGTGCGCGACCCGCAGGTGTTCCTGTTCGACGAACCGCTGTCGAACCTCGACGCCAAGCTGCGCGTGGCCATGCGCACCGAAATCAAGGAGCTGCATCAGCGGCTCAAGACGACGACCGTCTACGTGACGCACGACCAGGTCGAGGCCATGACGATGGCGGACAAGATCGTCGTCATGCACGATGGCATTGTCGAACAGGTCGGCGCGCCGCTCGAACTCTACGACCGGCCCGACAACATGTTCGTCGCCGGCTTCATCGGTTCGCCCGCGATGAATTTCCTGCGCGGAAAGCTCGGCTCCGAGAACGGCAAGCCCGTCTTTCGGTCCGACGCCGGCCTCGCCCTGCCGATCGCAAAGGCCCCGTCGGCGAGCGATGGCAGGCCCATCGTGCTCGGCGTGCGGCCGGAGCACCTCACCGCGGCGGGCGAAGGCGCGTCGGTCGATGTCGTCGTGGTCGAACCCATGGGTTCGGAAACGCAGATCGTCGCGAAAACAGGCGACCAGGAACTGATCTGCCTGTTCCGCGACCGCGTGATGCCGAACCCCGGCGACACGATCAAGATCGCCTGCAATCCAAATCTCGTGCATCTGTTCGACCCGGACAGCGGCAAGACGATTGCGGCGTGAGCCGCATGAAAGCATCGCCCGCTGCCTGAAGGGGCGTGCGCCAGCCAACGGAACGCGAAAGCATCAAAAAACGGAGGGAACACCATGAGTGACATGACACGTCGTTCAATTCTGCAGGGCGCCGCCGCTGCCGGCCTTGCAGGCGGCACGCTGCTCGACATGGCCCGCGCCTTTGCGCAGGAAAGCCCCTGGAAGCCGGAAGCGGGCGCCACGCTCAACGTGCTTCGCTGGAAGCGCTTCGTGCAGGCCGAAGACGACGCCTTCATGAAGATGGTCGACGCCTATTCGAAGGCGTTCAACGTCAAGGTCAATGTCTCGAACGAGAGCTTCGACGACATGCAGCCGAAGGCGTCTGTCGCCGCCAACACCGGCACCGGCCCGGACCTCGTGTGGGGCCTGCATTCCACGCCGCAGCTGTTCCCTGAGAAATGCCTGCCGATGGGCGACGTCGCCGACTATCTCGGCAAGAAATACGGCGGCTGGTTCCCGGCTGCGGAAGCCTATGGCAAGAGCGGCGGCAAGTGGATCGCCATTCCCGTCGCCGTCAACGGCGGATACATCAACTACCGCATCTCCTCGGTCAACAAGGCCGGCTTCAAGGAGGTCCCGAAGGACACGGCGGGCTTCCTCGAGCTCTGCAAGGCGCTGAAGAAGAACAACACGCCGTCGGGCTTCGCGCTCGGCCACGCCTCCGGCGACGCCAATTCCTGGCTGCACTGGATTCTGTGGAGCCACAACGCCTGGCTTGTCGACAAGGACGACAAGATCATCATCAATTCGCCCGAGACCGCCAAGGCGCTCGAATATTGCAAGGCGCTGTCCGACACGTTCATCGAGGGCTGCGCCTCCTGGAACGATTCGTCGAACAACAAGGCCTTCCTCGCCGGCGACCTCCACCTGACGTCCAACGGCATTTCGATCTATGTCGCCGCCAAGACCGATGGCGCAAAGGGCGACGCCCGGATGAAGGCCTTGGCCGAGGACATCGACCACGCCTATTTCCCGATCGGGCCGCTGGGCAAGCCTGCGGAATTGCAGCTCGCCTTCCCGATCCTCGCTTTCAGTTTCACGAAGGTCCCGAACGCATCGAAGGCGTTCGTCGCCTTCATGATGGAAGCGCAGAACTACAATCCGTGGCTGGAAGGCGCGCAGGGCTACCTGTCCCACACGCTCGCCGCCTACGACAAGAACCCGGTCTGGACCGCCGACCCGAAGACGACCGTGTTCCGCGACGCGGCCAAGCGCACGCTGCCTGCTTCGGGCCTCGGCACGCTGAGCCCGAAGGTCGCGGCCGCCATCGCCGACTTCGTCGTCGTCGACATGTTCGCGCGGTATTGCACCGGTCAGGAAGACCTCAAGACGACGATGAAGACCGCCGAGCGCGCTGCGCAACGCATCTTCCGTTGATCTGACAACGCCGGATCAGACCCCTCCCTCCCCGGAGGGAGGGGATTGCGCCGGCGACGCGCAAGATTCGTTAGGACAAACCAATGACCGACGCGGCGATCGCGAGCACGGCGACAGGAAGATCGACATGGGAGCGCGTGACCTCCCATCGCGACTGGATGGGGTTCTGGTTCATGACCCCCGCCGCCCTGATCCTGATCATGTTCCTCGCCTATCCGCTCGGCCTGGGCGTCTGGCTGTCCTTCACCGACGCCAAGATCGGCAAGGCCGGATCATTCGTCGGAATCGAAAATTATGAATGGCTGAGCGACGACACGGTCTTCTGGGGCGCGGTCTTCTTCACGCTCGGCTATACGATCATCGCTTCGATCATCAAGTTCGGACTCGGTCTCTACGTCGCGCTGCTTTTGAACAAGAACCTGCCGTTCAAGGCGCTGCTGCGCTCGATCGTGCTGATCCCCTACATCGTGCCGACCGTGCTCTCGGCGATCGCCTTCTGGTGGATCTTCGACTCGCAATTCTCGATCATCTCGTGGTCGCTGACCAAGATGGGGCTGATCGACCACAACATCAATTTTCTCGGCGACCCCTGGAACGCGCGGCTCTGCCTCATCGCCGTCAACATCTGGCGCGGCGTGCCCTTCGTCGCCATCACGCTTCTCGCCGGACTTCAGACCGTCTCGCCCTCGCTCTACGAGGCCGCCACCATCGACGGCGCCTCGCGCTGGCAGAATTTCCGCTTCGTCACCTATCCGCTGCTGACGCCGATCATTGCGGTGGTCATGACCTTCTCGGTCCTTTTCACCTTCACCGACTTCCAGCTCATCTGGGCGATGACGCGCGGCGGTCCGGTCAATTCCACCCATCTGATGGCCACGCTGTCCTTCCAGCGTGCGATCGTCGGCGGGTCGCTCGGCGAAGGCGCCGCCATCTCGACCGCGATGATCCCCTTCCTTCTCGCGGCCATCGGGTTTTCCTGGTTCGGCCTGCAAAAGCGCAAATGGCAACAGGGCGGCGACAATGACTGAGGTTTCGCAGAACTTCGCGAAGGCCAATCTCGCCGACGCATCCGAGGGCATGAGCTACCTCGACACGCTGCCGCGCCGTGTGATCACCACGTGGATTCCGCTGTCGCTGATCCTGCTCGTGCTGCTGTTTCCGTTCTACTGGATGGTTCTGACCGCCATCAAGCCGGACGAACAGCTGATCGACATGAACAAATACAATCCGTTCTTCGTCGTCGGCCCGACGCTGAAGCACATCAACAAGCTCTTGTTCGAGTCCCGCTATCCGCAATGGCTCTGGAACACGACCTACGTCTCGGTGCTCGCCACCTTCGTCTCGCTGTTCGCCAGCGTCATGGCCGCCTACGCCATCGTGCGCCTGCGCTTCCGCGGCGCGCAACTCGCGGGCGGCCTGATCTTCCTGGCCTATCTCGTGCCGCCGTCGATCCTGTTCATCCCGCTCGCCACCGTCGTGCAATCCTACGGATTGTTCGATTCCCCGATGGCGCTGGTGCTGGTCTATCCCACCATCCTCATCCCCTTCTCGACCTGGCTGTTGATGGGCTACTTCAAGACCATCCCCTTCGAGCTCGAGGAATGCGCGCTGATCGACGGCGCGACGCGACTGCAGATCCTGACCAAGATCATCCTGCCGCTGGCCGTGCCTGGCCTGATCTCGGCCGGCATTTTCTCGCTCACGCTGTGCTGGAACGAGTTCATCTACGCGCTGACCTTCATCAACTCGGTGCAGAACAAGACGGCGCCGGTCGCCATCGTCAACGAATTCGTCGACGGCGACATCTACCGCTGGGGCTCGCTGATGGCCGGCGCGCTGGTCGGCTCGCTGCCGCTGGTGATCCTGTATTCCTTCTTCGTGGAATACTACGTCTCAGCGATGACCGGCGCGGTGAAGGAGTGATGGATCAGGGCCTCGTCGACCGGCTGCTCATTCGCGAGACGATCGAGAACTGGGCTGTCTGGCGCGACGCCGGCGACTGGGAGCGCTTCCGCACCGTCTGGACCGACGACGGCCACATGATGGCGACCTGGAAGCAGGGCTCGGCCGACGACTTCATCGCGGCCTCCATCGACGGCTGGAACAAGGGCGTCAGCATCCTGCATTTTCTGGGCGGGTCTTCGATCGAGGTATCGGGCGACCGCGCCATTGCGCAGACCAAGATGACGATCTCGCAGCGCGGCCCGGTTGACGGCGTCGTGTGCGACATCGTCTGCACCGGCCGCTTCTTCGATTTTTTTCTGAAGGTCGGGGGCGACTGGAAAGTGCGGTTGCGCCAGCCGATTTACGAAAAGGACCGGCTCGATCCCGTCGATCCCGCCGCCAAGCTCGTTCTCGACGAAAACCTGCTGGCGCAGTTTCCCGTCGGCTATCGGCATCTCGCCTACATCCAGACCAAGATCGGCTATCAGGTGA
>CAMFKC010000016.1 GCA_945956975.1 uncultured Methylocystaceae bacterium
ATCCAGAGCCGGGCCGGCGCTCGGGATTGCTTCGTCGCTTCGCTCCTCGCAATGGCGGCAGGGACTTCGCGGCTCGCAGGACAAGCGCGGCTACTTGCCCACCCTCTCCACCAGCCCCTGCGCGCGCTCCACCAGCTTCGCATAAACCGGCGTCGCCTTGATCTTCTCCGCGTAGCAGGCGCGAAACGCCTTGTCGCCGTCGCTGCGCAGCGTCTCGCCGAGGTTGGTGGCCTCCTCGTCCTTCATCGCGCCGGAGTGGCCCTTCTCGTAGGCTTCGTCCGACTTCTTCTCGGCGTCCTTCCACACCTGCTCGCAGGCGGGAATGACAGGCGGTTTCGGGATGGCGCGCGCAACCAGGATGTAGATGCGGCCGCCGCGCTCTGTGCCGACGATCAGTTCGTCCGGCGCGCCTGGGCCGTCGTCCTGCTGGCGGCGGTCGAGCATCGCGCGCGCGGTCACGCCTTCAGGCGCCTTGACCGGAATGTCGGCAAATTTCGTCACAGCCGCATCGGCGCTGATCGCCTGCGTGTAGAAGGCTTCCGCCGAGAGCGCGCCGGCGATGTCCTGCGGCACGTTGGGCATGTCCTTCTCCCACCAATCCCTGTGTTCCTTCAGCCAGGCGCCGAACAGGCCTGATGTCGTGACATAGGCCTGCGTCTTGTCGGCGCCGACGTTGAATATCAGCGCGTCGAGCGAGCCGAAGCCGACGTCGTCCTTCATCAGCGTGTCGATCGCATACTTGCCCTCGCCGGTCGCGCCGGCGACGCCGGGCTTGCCGACGATCTTGCGCATCTTGCCTTGGAGATCGGCGAGGGCACGCTTCAGCGGCGCCTCGATCTTCGCGAAGTCGATTTCCTTGCCGGGATTGAAGCGCGCGATATAGACGTTGCGGCTTTTGAGATAATCATCCTCCAGCGCATCGGCGCGCGCCTGCGTTGCGCCGAGCGCCGCCGCGCAGAGGCCGAGAGCGAGGAAGTTGCGAAGAGCTTTCATGGACGTTTCGCCTGTATGGTCTTGGGCGCATTGCCCGCGCCGCTGCGAGTCTTGATGTGGATGTCGTCGCCCGCGATCGTCACGTCGCCATCCCAGCGGTCGCCGAGCGCGACGCTGCGCAGGTTGGTCAGCGTTACGCGCGTATAGAGCTTGCCCTCGTCGTCGAAGCCGCGCGTGGGCGCGAGATCGAGCACGTGCAGGTTTGTGAAGACGCCGCTGCCGCCGCCATTGTAGGTCGCGACCGCGATGAGCAGGCCGCTCTTCGTGGCGCCGATGTAGCGATAGGCGGTCTCTTCGGCTTCGCGGCCCTTCTCCGCCGCCCTGCCCTGCGTGACCCAGGCGCCGTTCTGCCTGATCGCGTCGAAATAGAAGTTGCTGCCGACGGCGGCGTCGAGATCGACCGAAGTCCAGATGCTGCCGCTGTCGGCGAGATTGCCGTCGCCGAAATCGCGGAAGATTTCCGGCGGGATCGGCTTGCCGCGCAGGGTGAAGCTCTTGCGCGCTTCGGCGACGAGACCGGCGGCTTCGCCCGCTTCCGCGGCGTGAAGAGGCCCGGTCAAGGCGCCGAGCGTCAGCAGAGCGCCGAAGGATGCGAGCAGCGCGCGCCGCGTGGGCACGAAGCTGGGACTGTTGGAGTTCATGTCGAGATTGTTGCGTGACGGACGCGCCAATGCTGCGTCAAAACGCACGACAGCGTCAAAGCGGGGCGATGCGCTCAGAGAATGACAAAAAGCAGCGACAGGAAGGCGCGCCAATAACCCATACCGCTTCTTGCGCGCGGCGCGGCGGGTTCGTCGTCGGTGTAGGAAACCGCGCCATAGCCCGCAGCGTCTGCGTAGCGCAGCAGCAGGGCGGCATTGGCGGTCGCGGTTCTCATGCTTAGGATTAAGGCACGCGATTGCGAAGGTTTCGTTACACGCCCATGTCCGCGCCCAACGCGGTAAACAATCTGCTGTACCGCGCCGCAGCATCGTCCCACGAATAGAGTTTCGCGCGCTCTTCGCCCGCAGCCGACAGCCGCGTGCGCAACCAGGAATCGCCCGCCAGCGCCTTCATGCCTGCGGCGATCTCTGCGACAGACGCGGGATCCACGAGCAGCGCGGCATCGCCCGCCACTTCCTGCGTGGCGGTGGCGGCGCTCGTCAGCACCGGCGCGCCGCAGGCCATGGCCTCGATGATCGGCAGGCCGAAGCCTTCGTAGAGCGTGGGAAAGAGAAAGGCCTCGGCGCCGGCGATCAGCGGACCCATGTGCTCGTCCGCGACATAGCCGACGAGTTTGGTTCGCGGGACATCGCCGACCGGCCCCATGTCGCCGAAGACATGTGTGCGCGCGAGATTGCCGGATACGACGAGATGCAGATCGGGCGGCAGATCGGGCAGCGCCGCGGCCCAGGCCTCGAGCGCGCGAGACAGGTTCTTGCGGCGGTCGGAGGTCGCCTGCAGCAGGAAGTAGCGGCGCGGCAGGTCGAGCGCTGCGCGCGTCGCCGCGATGGCGTCGGGGGCGTAGCGGCGGAACTGTTCGCTCACGCCATTGCCGATGACGTCGATCGCCGAGGCGTCCAGCCCGTACCAATGCGCGATGCGCTGGCGCGAGAATTCCGAGACGGTGACAACCTTGGCGGCGCGCTTCATCAGCGGCGGCAGCAGCATGCGATAGGCGCGCGCGAAATTGGCGGAGAAGAATTCGGGCGCATCGAGAAACGCGACATCGTGCAGCGTGACCACCTGCCGCGCCTTCATGATCGGGCCTGTCGCCGACGGCGACCACAGCAGCTTGCCGATGGTGCGCAGCGGCAGGACGGCCTGCTCCCACGCATGGCCCTTCACGCCGCCGAGCGGCGTCGAGGGCGCAACGGCCTCGACCGGGCCGAGACGCTTGAGGATTTCAGCAGTCACGCGCTGCTGCCCGCCCATCGAAAAGGCGGTGACGCGCGCGTTTACGGCGAGACGCATGCGGCGGCTCCGGTCGCGTTCTGCAACGCGCCCTGCGGCGCGGCGGCGAGCATGCCGCGATAGGCCTTCTCCAGCCGCTCGACATGGCGCGCGAGCGTCGGCGGATCGCGCCAATAGGCGGCGTGCGCCGCGCGCGACATGCGCCGCACCGTCGCGTCGTCCTGCATCGCCTTCAGCGCGCGCGCGAGATCGTCGGCATCGCCCGACTTGAACCACAAGCCCATTTCACCATCGGCGATCTCTTCGCGGCCCGCGCAAACGTCGGAGACGATGACGGGCGTGCCGGACGCCTTGGCTTCGAGCACTGTCAGCGGCTGGCCTTCATACCAGCGCGAGGGGAAGACCAGCGCGCGCGCCTCGCGCAGCGCTTTTCGCGCAACCTCCGGCTTCTGCCAGCCGAGAATGCGCGCTTCGGGATATTTTTCGCGAAGCTCGGCGGCGGCTGGACCGTCGCCGACGAAGGTCGGAACGAGGCCGACCTTTCGCGCCGCCTCGGCAAACAGGAGCGGCCCCTTTTCCGGCGAGATGCGGCCGACGAAAATCATGTCGCCCGATGCCGGCTCGGCCTTCGGCCCGAGATCGTTCGTCGCGACGGGATTGGAGATGGCGTGCAGGCGCGCATCCTTCGGCACGTAGGGCGCGATGATGTCGCGCTGCACGTTCGAAATGCAGATGAAATCCGAGAAGCCGTCGCGCAGGCCCACGATTCCGTTCGCCATGGCCAGACGCGCGCTGCGCCAGACCTTTCGTGGATAGGAGACAGCGTCGCAATTCGTCGCGAGGCACGCGGCGCCGAGAGGCGTGCGTTCGCAGAGTTCGTGCGCGTTGTAATCGTAGAAGCCGCCGGTCGGGCAGAACAGGAAGTAGTCGTGCAGCGTGAAGATGGCCGGCAGGCTGGACTGGCGGATGGCGGGCGCGATCGAGGGCGAGAGCGCCTTGGCCCATCCGTGCACGTGCACGATGGTGCGGCCGGGCGGCATGCCCGCGAGAAGATTGCTCAGCGCTTCCTGCGCGGCCGCGTTCCAGACGCCCTGCGCCGCGCCCCTCAGTTTCGACGAAGCGCCGAGCAGGTCCGTCTGGCCGAGGCAGACGACCTCGATCCCATTGTCGCGCAGCAGCGGATCGACAGGGCCTGCGGCGGCGAAGACGATGGGCCGGTGACCGGCGGCCTTGAGGCCTATCGCGGAATCGAAGGCGACCTTGGCCTGCCCGCCGGTAACCGAGGCATGGTCGAGGCAGATGACGATCGTAAGGTTTTGCTGCACAGCCATCGCTCGACATTACCGCCGCTGCTTTAAGGCCGCGTAACCGCGCCCCGTTTCCGTTTCGTTCGCATTTCTCCGCGGCGCGTGGCATACAGCCCCATGGCGAACCGAATCAGCGTAAAACGCGGCATGGCCGACAACAGCGATCTGTTTGGCGGCGCGGCGCGCAAGGCCGCGCCTGCGACCCCCGCGAAGAAAGAGACCAACCGCGCCGGCACCCCCGGCGAGGCCGGCTATACGGCCGCCTCGATCGAGGTGCTCGAGGGGCTGGAGCCCGTCCGCCGGCGACCGGGCATGTATATCGGCGGAACGGACGAGACCGCGCTGCATCACCTCTTCGCCGAAGTGATCGACAATTCGATGGACGAGGCGGTGGCGGGCCACGCGACCTTCATCGAGGTCGATCTCGACGCCGACGGCTTTGTCACCGTCACCGACAACGGGCGCGGCATGCCGGTCGACCCGCATCCGAAGTTTCCGAAGAAGTCGGCGCTCGAGGTCATCATGACCATGCTGCACGCTGGCGGCAAATTCGATTCCGGCGCCTACCAGACCTCGGGCGGCCTGCACGGCGTCGGCGTCTCCGTCGTCAATGCGCTCTCGGATTCGCTGGAAGTGGAAGTCGCGCGCGGCCAGCAGCTCTACCGCCAGACATTTTCGCGCGGCCTTCCCACCTCGAAGCTTCTGCAGGTCGGCGCGGTGAAGAACCGGCGCGGCACGCGCGTGCGCTTCCATCCCGATCCGCAGATTTTCGGCAAGGGCGCGCATTTCCGCCCTGCCCGCCTGTTCCGCATGGCGCGGTCCAAGGCCTATCTGTTCGGCGGCGTGGAAATCCGCTGGAAATGCGCAGCCTCGCTGGTCGAGGGCACGGATACGCCGGCCGAGGCTGTCTTCCGCTTCCCCGGCGGCCTCAAGGATTATCTGGCGCGCGAGATCGAGGGCAAGGAGACGGTCACACCCGAGCCCTTCGCCGGCAAGGTGGAGCGCGAGGGCGGGCACGGCTCGCTCGAATGGGCGATCTGCTGGCTGCCCGCCGACGACGGCTTCACCAATTCCTATTGTAACACGATCCCGACGCCCGATGGCGGCACGCACGAGGCGGGCTTCCGTCTCGCGCTGCTGCGCGGCCTCAAGGATCACGCCGAGCGCGTCGGCATGGCGAAGCGCGCCGCGCAGATCACCGGCGACGACGCCGTCGGCCAGACGGCGGCGATGATCTCGGTCTTCATCCGGGAGCCGGAATTCCAGGGGCAGAACAAGAGCCGCCTGATGACGGTGGAGGCTTCCCGCATCGTGGAAGCCACCGTGCGCGACGCCTTCGACCATTGGCTCGCGGGTTCGCCGACGCAGGCGACGCAGCTCCTGAATTTCGTGATCGAGCGCGCCGAGGACCGCCTGCGCCGCCGCGCGGAAAAGGACGTGCAGCGCAAGACTGCGACGCGCAAGCTGCGCTTGCCCGGCAAGCTCGCGGATTGCTCGAACTCGGGATCGGCGGGGTCGGAACTGTTCATCGTCGAGGGCGATTCGGCCGGCGGCTCCGCCAAGCAGGCGCGTGACCGGTCGAACCAGGCCGTGCTGCCGCTGCGCGGCAAGATCCTGAACGTGGCTTCGGCCACGCGCGACAAGCTTGCCGCCAACCAGCAGATTTCCGATCTCGTGCAGGCGCTGGGCTGCGGCGTCGGAACCAATTATCGGCCGGACGACCTGCGCTACGACCGCATCATCATCATGACGGACGCGGACGTGGACGGCGCGCATATCGCATCGCTGCTCATCACCTTCTTCTATCGGCAGATGCCGCGCCTGATCGAGGAAGGCCATCTCTTCATCGCCGCGCCGCCGCTCTACAAGCTCACGCAAGGCACGAAGAGCGTCTATGCGCGCGACGACGCGCATCGCGTGGAACTGGAAAAGTCCGTGCTGACGGGCAAGGGCAAGATCGAGGTCTCGCGCTTCAAGGGCCTCGGCGAAATGCTGCCGGCGCAGTTGAAGGAAACGACGATGGACCCGCGAAAGCGCACACTTCTGAAGGTGATGATCGCAGCCGAAGATCGCGACGAGACGGCGGATTCCGTGGAGCGGTTGATGGGCAACAAGCCGGAGGCGCGGTTCGCGTTCATTCAGGAACGCGCGGCGTTTGCGCAGGAGCAGGATATCATCGACGTGTGAGAGTCACAGTCGCCACTCACACCGGCCTGGACCTTTCCAGCAACTTCATCCTGAGGAGCCTGCGCAGCAGGCGTCTCGAAGGATGGCCAAGCCAGAGCGCTGAACCTGCCATCCTTCGAGACGCGCCTTCGGCGCTCCTCAGGAGGATTGGGGAATTGGCTCACCGCCCCTTCGGCAGCACCGAAAACAGCGCCGCGCGCGCGTTCTCGCCTGCGATCTTCTCGATCGACTCCTGGGTCGAGCCGGCCTTGTAGCCCTTGTCGGCGAGCGCGGCCTGCAGCGCGTCCGGCGTCATCTTCAGCAGCGGCGCGAGATCGGCGATGGGCGCCTTCATCATGATGCGCATGGGGATCGCGGGTGAGCCGCCCTGCTGCTTGCCGCTGAGCGCGGGCCAGGCGAAGGGCACGGCGATGACGAGGCTCGCGATCACCGGCAGCCACAGCACGCCGCGCTTCGCGTAGAGCACCAGCGGGTTCCAGTTCTTCCAG
This sequence comes from uncultured Methylocystaceae bacterium, assembly GCA_945956975.1. Classification (GTDB taxonomy): domain Bacteria; phylum Pseudomonadota; class Alphaproteobacteria; order Rhizobiales; family Beijerinckiaceae; genus JAJXWB01. The sequence goes on from CAMFKC010000016.1 coordinate 6,869, forward strand.
ACGTGCAGGACGAAGGGGAGGAGCAACAGCATGCTCAGCCACTCGTGCATCTCGTGGAAATAGCCCTGCCCGACATGCAGGAAGAGCGCGACGCCTGAAATGGTGGAGACGGCGAAGAGGCCGAGCGTGAGCGGTGTGGCGAGCCGATTGAGAAACAGATTCATGACATGACCTTTCCGGAGCAGCCTCCGGTGTTTTCCCTCGGCGCGAGCCTATGCCTTTCTCCCGTCTTCTGAAGGGGACGCAATGTCGCGCTGTCGCAGCGATTTGCGGCGCCTTTTCGACGGGTCGCGTTTCAGGCTAGCTGCGCGCGTGGAGGACAGATGAGCGACACCGACTGGATCGTCGTGACGGACGAGGCGGCCCGCGCGGCGGCGCATGCAGCGCTGAGGGCGGCGGGATGCGACGAAGCCCACGCGCGCGCGACTGCGGCGGTTCTCGTGCGCGCCGAGCAAGACGGATGCGCCTCGCACGGGCTGTTCCGGCTCCCGGGCTTCGTCGCCGCCCTCAGATGCGGCAAGGCGACGGGCTGCGCCGCGCCGGATGTCACATATCTCGCGCCGGGCGTCGTGCGCGTGGACGGGAAGCGCGGCCTCTCCCCGTTCCCGACCGAGGTCGCGCGCCAGGAAATCGCGAAGCTCGCGCGCACGAACGGCATCGCGGCGGCGGCGATCAGCAACGTGCATCACTTCTCGGCGCTGTGGGTCGACATCGAGCCGCTGGTGGACCAGGGCCTCGGCGCGTTGGTCTGCACCGCCTACGTGCCCTTCGTCGCGCCCGCCGGCGCCGCGCAGCGCTTCTTCGGCACGAATGCGATGGCCTTCGGCTTTCCGACTGATGACGGAGGCTTGATCTTCGACCAGGCCTCCGCCGCCACGGCGCGCGGCGAATTGCAGATCGCCGCGCGCGACGGCAAGCCTGCGCCCGAGGGCGCGGGCGTGGGGCCGGATGGATTGCCTACACGCGATCCCGCGCAGATCCTGCTCGGCGCGCAATCGCCCTTCGGCGGGCACAAGGGGTCGTCCATCGCGCTGATGGTAGAGCTTCTCGCGGGCGTTCTCATCGGCCAGCCGACGAGCCCGGAGGCCGGGCGCGAAGAAGCGGCGCGCGGCGCCCTCGAAGATACGGGACCTCCCAACGGCGGCGTGCTGCTGATCGCCTTCGATCCGCAAAAATTCGGCGACGCCGAAGGCTGGCGGGCGCATGCGGCGTCGTTCTTCGCGGATCTGCGCGCCCTGCCCGGCGTGCGGCTGCCCGGCGACCGGCGAAAGGCCGAGCGGGCGCGCGTCGCGCGCGACGGCGTGCGGCTTCCGGCCGCGTTGTGGCGACAAGTCGTCGCGGCCGGCGCCGAAGCCGCTGGAGGAACCCGCCCGTATAATCGGGATTGAGGCCATGCAGCGCCTCGACGGCCCACGCGAAAGGACAGTTCAATGCAGGTTTCCAGCATCGCGCCCCGCTACGATTCCATCGCGCGAAGCCTGCACTGGCTTTCGGCACTCCTGATCGTCATCAATTTCGTCGTGGGCCTGACGATCGACGCGCCGCCCAAGAGTTTCTACCCAGCCTACCTCAACGCGCACGTGCTGATCGGCCTGGCCGTCCTGCTGCTGGCGGCTGCGCGGCTCGGCTGGCGCGCGCGCCATCCCGCCCCCGCCGCCCCGCCGGAAACCGGTTCGCTCTGGCGGCTCGCCATTCGCGTGGGACACGGCGCGCTGTACCTTTTGATGTTCGCCGTTCCGCTGATCGGCCTGGCCCCGCTCTTCACGCGTGGGCGCGGAATCGATCTCGGCCTGTTCCAGATCGCCTCGCCGCTCGCGCGCACGAAGGAATGGATCGGGACCACGACCGAGATCCACGAGATCGCGGCATGGGCGCTGATCGCGCTCGCGGCCGGCCACGCGGCTGCCGCGCTCTACCATCAATATGCGCTGAAGGACGGCGTTCTGCTGCGCATGATGCCGGAGCCGCGCGCGTGACGCGGCGTCAATACACGCTTCATTTACCATGATGCGCGAAAGTCCCCGCGAGGGGAGACTTGCGCATGTTCGGGATCAGAGAGTTCGTTCGCGACACGAGAGGCGGCCTGGTAGAGCGCGTCGCGGTGATGGCCGGCGCGATTGCCCTCGCAAGCCTCGGCAGCGCGCATCTGCTCGATGTCGCCTCGCGCGATCCGAATTCCCGGCTCTACGCGCTCTTCAACAAGCCCGCCGTCGACTACACCGCGACCGGCACGATCCAGAAACAGGCGGGCCGGGTCGCGCTCGACCCCTGCACAGGCCGCGCGAAGTAGGACAGCGGCCAACTTTGCCCGACAGTCCGCGTCAGCCGGCCAGCCAGGCCTCCAGCGCTTCATTGACTGCTTCGGGCCGCTCCATCGTCGACATGTGCCCGCAATCGGGCACGATCGCCAAAGTCGCGCCGGCTATTCCATCCGCCATTTCGCGCGCCTTCGCAGGCGGCGTCAGTTGATCCTTGTCGCCGGTCAGCACCAGCGTCGGAACCTTGATCGCCGCGAGATCAGGGCGCGAATCCGCGCGGTTCATGATCGCCGTGCAATGGCGCAGGTAGACTTCCAGCCCGGTGTCGAGCGCCATGTGGCGCACATCGGCCTTCAGCTGGATATCGTTCAAGCGCGAGGGATGCACCAGTTGCGGCCATTGCAGTTCCGACAAGGCCTCCATCCCGCCTGTGCGCGCCGCTTCCATGCGCGCCAGACGATTGGCGCGCTGCGCATCGCCCTCCGGCGTCGCCTGCGTATCGAGTAGCGCGAGTTTCAGAACGCGCTGCGGGGCCTGCCGCATCACCTCGAAGGACAGATAGCCGCCCATCGACAGGCCGCACAGAAGGAATTGCGGCGGCGCCTGCGCCAGAATGTTCGCGGCAATCTCGGCCATCGTCGCGCCCTTGCTGTGATCGGCGATTCGACAGTCGAAACGGCCGGACAAAGCGGCGATCTGGTCCGACCAGAGATCGGCGGTGCAGGCGAGGCCGGGAATAAGAAGCAGAGGTGCGGACATGCGGGATTCCTTTTGGACCTTTAGATCACGGCGCGCGCGACGCTGTCATCCCGCCTTCCTGAACGCATAGACGCGCGCACTGCCCTCCCCCGCGCCGCTCTCGCCGAAATCGCGCGCCGCATGTTCGGCGACAAGCTCGAGCCTGTCGAGCGGCAGAAACGCGCGGCCGGGATCGCCGATCAGCACATCCACGCCCATCAGCCGGCAGCGTTCGAGAAAGCTGGCCGTGCGTTGCGCGAGATCGCGGTCGTAGAAGAGATCGCCGACGAGCACGACGTCGACAGCCGGCGCGGCATCTTCGAGCAGATCTGCGTGCAAGGTTTGAACATCGACGCCATTGGCTTTTGCATTGACCTCGACGGCGGCCACAGCATCGGCGTCGGCGTCCACGGCGAGGGCATGGGCGGCGCCTGCCAGCATTGCGGCAATCGCGACAAGGCCAGACCCCGAGCCGAGATCGAGCACGCGGCGACCCGCCACCAGACGGGGACGGGCCAGGATGTGGCGCGCGAGCGCAAGCCCGCCCGCCCAGCACCAGGCCCAATAGGGATTGCGGCCCGCCACCAGCCGGCGCAAGCCGCTCCTCGGCGTGGCGGTGTGGATGCGAATGTCCGGAATACCCGGCGCTGGCTGCAAAGGCAGATTCGCGGCGATGAAGGCGCGGGCCACCGCGCGGCTTTCCTCATCGCCACCGACCGCGCTTTTCGTCGTGCTTGTCGCCAATCCGATGTTTCCCTTGCCGCAACGCGCGTATTTCTGGCGTTTGCCGCCGCGCCCGCCCGTAATTCCTTGACTTTCCAGAATTTGAGCATATTGCATACGGGCGGAAGCGGGCAGATTCCTCTGGAGTCCCGACCTTAACGGCGCTGCAAGCGCTGTCGACGTTCCCGCCCTCCGGCAATCTGGCGCTTTTGTCGCGGCCTGCGCCTCTTATCCGACAGTCCGAAGCCGCGTTCAGGAAACTTAATGCAATTCAATGAATTGGGCCTTTCCGCAAAGGTCCTCCAGGCGGTCGAAGCATCCGGCTATACGACCCCCACCCCCATTCAGGCCAAGGCGATACCCGAAGCGCTCGCCGGCCGTGACGTGCTCGGCATCGCGCAGACCGGCACCGGCAAGACAGCCGCCTTCACGCTCCCCATGCTCTCGCGCCTCGAACAGGGCCGCGCCCGCGCCCGGATGCCGCGCACGCTCATTCTCGAGCCGACGCGCGAACTCGCCGCACAGGTGGAAGAGAGCTTCGCCAAATACGGCGCCAATCACAAACTCAACGTGGCGCTGCTGATCGGCGGCGTCTCGTTCGGCGACCAGGAAGCCAAGATCATGCGCGGCGCCGACGTGCTGATCGCGACGCCCGGCCGCCTGCTCGACTTCTTCGAGCGCGGCAAGCTGCTGCTGACCGGCATCGAGATCCTCGTGATCGACGAGGCCGACCGGATGCTCGACATGGGCTTCATCCCGGACATCGAGAAGATCTGCAAGCTGGTGCCCTTCACGCGCCAGACGCTATTCTTCTCGGCGACAATGCCGCCGGAAATTACGCGGCTGACGGAAGCCTTCCTGCACAATCCCGTGCGCGTCGAAGTCGCGCGCGCCGCCTCCACGGCGACCACCATCACGCAGGGCCTCGTCGCCTCGCACGGCCACGCCGCCAAGCGCGAGACGCTGCGCCGGCTGATCCGCAGCGAAGAAAACCTCAAGAACGCGATCATCTTCTGCAATCGCAAGCGCGATGTCGCCATCCTCCACAAATCGCTCGCCAAGCATGGCTTCTCGGTCGGGGCGCTGCACGGCGACATGGACCAGCTTGCGCGCATGGCCTCGCTCGAAGCGTTCAAGAACGGCGACGTGCAGCTGATCGTCTGTTCGGACGTCGCCGCGCGCGGCCTCGACATTCCCGACGTCAGCCATGTCTTCAATTTCGACGCGCCGACGCATTCGGAAGACTACGTCCATCGCATCGGCCGGACGGGCCGCGCCGGCAAGAGCGGCGTCGCCTACACGATCGTGACGGACGACGACACGAAATACATCGACCAGATCGAGCGCCTGATCGCCAGGAAAATCGACTGGATCGGACCGCAGCTCAGCGAATTGCCGCCGGACGAAACGCCTCGCGAAATGCGCCGCGGACGTGAGGGCCGCGACGGCGACCGTCGCGGCGGACGGTCTGGATCGCGCAGCCGCGACCGCGGCCACGGCACGGGCCCGCGCGGACGCGACGTGCGCGCGCCCGGCGAGATCGAGGCTTCGCTCGAACCTTTCGACCCCAACGCCCAACCCACGGAAGCGGCCCCGCGCGAGGAGCGCGCCGCCTCCGACCGCCCTGCCCGTCGCGAGCGCGGGGAGCGCCGGCCGCGCGAGGACCTGTCTCTTATACACATCTCCGAGCCCACGAGACGCTCATGAATCTC